>DAOUYT010000024.1 GCA_030665965.1 bacterium | reverse complement strand
ACAATAAAATAACCTGTCCTGTTAATAACCAGAGCTCCGCATCTCTGGCAGACCGTATCTTCTGAAGCTAAACCAGGAATATTTCCGGTATATACATATTTTAAACCTGCTTCCTTACCGATATTGTAAGCCTTTTTTAAGGTTTCAATTAAAGTATCAGGCAAATGTTGAAGTTTCCAGGAAATAGCTCCTGAAAACTGGGTGACATGCCAGGGGGTTTCAGATCCCAGTTCCTCTTTAATAAATTTGGCAATTTCCCTGAACATTTCTTCAGAATCGCTCAAGGTAGGAATTGCCAGGGTTGTGATTTCCAGCCAAACCCCGGACTTTTTCATTAATCTTGCTGTCTCTAAAACAGGTTTGAGTCTGGCCCCGCATTGTTCTTGATAAAATTCATCAGAAAAACTTTTAATATCAATGTTGTTGGCGTCAAGATAGGGGATAACCAGTTTTGCTGATTCTTCTGTCATAAATCCATTACTCACCCAGACATTCTTTAATCCTTGTTTTCTTGCCAGTTTCATGGTGTCTAAAGCATATTCTAAAAATATTGTAGGTTCAGTATAAGTATAGGAAATGCTTGGTAAATTGTTTTTGATGGCCAGGTTGACAATATCTTCTGGGGTTAAATTCTGGCCAGGGATTTCTTTCTTTCCCTTAAATCCTTGAGAAATAGTATAGTTCTGACAATTCTTGCAGGCAAGATTACATCCCACTGTAGCAATTGATAAAGATTGGGTGCCAGGTAAAAAGTGAAAAAGAGGTTTTTTTTCAATAGGGTCAATGTTTACAGTAATGGCTTTTTGGTAATTTAAAGCATACAGCTTTCCATCAATATTTTCTCTGACACCACATATCCCTCTTTTTCCAGGCTCAATTAAACAATAATGGGCGCAATTCCGGCATTTCACCTTTTTATTGTCTAATTTCTCGTAAAGATAAGCTTCTTTCATTTTTTTTGATTTAATCGCCCCTGACTTTTTTTACGGTTTCAGCTCTCCACTCTTGATACTGGGCAACACTAAGTTCTTTACCGTTTTTTATTTGATAATTTAAATCGCTTCGGAATCCGCTTTTTATTGCCTGTCCCATCATTGTTAGGGACCCTGAACCACTGCCATAACCAATAATGCAAAGATGCTGACCTTTTTGAATCTGCTCTAATACAGAAATTAAGGAAATGAAGATTGAGGCATTATAGCAATTACCGATATATAGATTATATCTTAGACCTGGTTCAACCTTTTGTTTAAAGAACTTCTGGAATTCTGGAAGTTTTCTTGTTTCATCAAGAAACTGTTTAAACCTTTTAAATAAGTCTGGATTGTGCAGACATTGTTCCAATAGAGGAAGAAACTCTTTGTTTTTGTTTCTCTCATAACGCCACAGGGCAGCTGAAGCCCACACAACCATCTTGGGAAAGGGGGTGTGCATAACAAAGTAATCAATTTCATCTGTTATTAGTCCTGATTTTTGATTCTTTATTTTATAATCCTTTACAGACTGAATCATGCATTTTATATAAGCTGGTTTTGTTAAAGGACCGTTAATCTCAGGGAAAGGAGCTGTTTTTACCGGAACCCTGAAATCTTCTATGTCTTCAGCATATTGGCCGCAACCTCGAAACTGCAAGGTTAACAGTTCGGGGTTGTTTTCTATTCTTATTGCTATTACTGCAGATCCCTGGGTTACCTGGGCCTTGTCATCTCCATAAAGGGAACGGTCAGCTACAATTACAATAGCAGGTTTTTTGTGGGCTATGCTGTATTCACAAGCCAACAATAAGGCCTGAACCCCTGCTAAACAGGCGAATTTCAATTGAAAAGGAACCTTTGTAATGTTTAGACCCTTGTTAATGGCTTTTATTGCCATGATGGCTTTGGACAGATCATTATCTGACTCTGTAGCAAGAATAAACCTGTCCACATCCTGATAGTGTATTTTCTGGAGAGCCTTGATTATTAATTCTTCCAAAGGGGTATTATATGGTATTCTGGCCCGTATTAGTCCTAATCCTCCATTTACATATTCCAAAGGAAGCTGCTGGTCTTTGGCCATTTTTTCAGCTTTAATAGACCATTCTGGAACCACTCCTGCTATCTCGCTTATTCCTACTTCTGGTGTTCCTGTTTTCATTTTTTCCTTATTCTTACAAGAACATTTAGGAGAGTGTAACATGTTTATTTAATCTTAAACCATTTTGTCAAAATCCTCAATTCTTTCTAAGGGAATCTTGATTAAACAATAAGACGTGATACAGTAAAATTATGCGTCACCGAATTTTTATTGCTATTAATATACCTGAAAAAGTTAAAACAACATTGGTCAGTTTTCAATCCAGGTGGCCCGAGCTCCCTATAAGATGGATAAAAAAACAGAATATCCATATTACCTTGGTTTTTTTGGGTTATATCCAGGATAAAGAAATTCCTGAGGTTTTAAAGATTACAGAACAAATCAGTCAAAAACACGATTCTTTTTCAATAAATTTAAACAGGATTTGTTATGGTCCGCCAAAAAAAATGCCTCCCAGAATGGTATGGGCAACAGGTGAAATATCAGAACAATTGGGGAAATTGCAAAGAGACCTGGAAGATTCTTTTTTTTCATCTCCTGTTAAAAAAACACATAAATCTAAAAATAGAGCCTATTGTTCCCATATAAACTTAGGCAGAATACATCAATGGGAATTCAGGCAGATTGAACCTGAAGAAAGACCTCAAATTGAAGAAGATATTTCTTTGAGTTTTCCAGTAGATTCAATAGAAATAATGGAGAGTCATTTAAAAAGAACAGGGGCTGAATATGTGGTTTTAAATTCTTTTAAATTAAAATGAAGGTTCATTTTATTGGTATTGGAGGAATAGGGATTTCAGCTTTAGCCAGATATTATTTATCAAAAGGCCATGAAATAACAGGTTCTGATTTGGTTTTGTCAGAAATTACTGAAGCCCTTAAAAAATTAGGAGTTAAAATATATATTGGTTCACACAATGAAAAACATATAGCTTTTGATATTAAAGAGATAATTTATAGTCCGGCTGTAAAACAGGGTAATCCTGAGTTAAAAGCAGCTTACAAGCTACAAAATACAAATTCCAATCTTAAAATAATGAGCTATCCCCAGGCCCTGGGAGAATTAACCAAAAACCATTTTACCATTGCTGTGGCTGGAACCCATGGAAAAAGCACGGTGGCAGCAATGACAGGTTTATTATTAATAAAAGCTGGTCTTGATCCTACTGTAATTGTGGGAACAAAGCTGAAGGAATTTGGTGATTCAAACTGCAGGGTGGGAAAGTCAAAATATTTAGTTATTGAAGCTGACGAACACTTTGCTTCTTTTTTGAATTATTGGCCCAGGATTGTTGTTCTGACAACCCTTGAGGCTGACCACCTTGATTTTTACATCAATCTGAATAATCTCTTGAAAACCTTTAAAGAGTTTATTTCTCATTTGCCTGAAGACGGAATCTTGGTGGCAAACAAAGATGATAAAAACATTTCTAAAGTGTTAAAGGATAAAGGCTTAAAATACAAAACCATTTATTATTCTTTAAAAGATAGAGAGGTTGAAAAACTAAAAGAGATTCTAAAAGTGCCTGGAGAATTCAATGTTTCAAATGCTTTGGCAGTATTGAGCATTGGTCGAGCTTTAAAAATCCCAGATAAAACTTCTTTTAAATCTCTGTCTGAATATAGATATTCCTGGCGTAGATTTGAAATCATCAAAGTTTCAAAACCCAAACCATATACTTTAATTAATGATTACGGTCATCATCCAACCCAGGTCAGGGTTACCTTAAAAGCTGCCAGGGAAAAATATCCTAAAAAGGAAATCTGGTGTATTTACCAACCCCATCAATATCAAAGAACACATTATCTGTTTGATGAATTTGTCAAAGCCTTTCAGGAGGCTCCTGTAGATAAGTTAATTATTACTGATATTTATAGTGTGGCTGGCAGAGAAAAACAGGAAATTAAAAAAAAGATAAATAGTGAAAAGTTGGTGAAAGCAGTAAACAAACCTTCTGTAATTTATTCATCTAAAGAAAAAATACAAGGATTCTTGGAGAAAAACTTAAAGGGTGGAGAGGTGGTAATCATTATGGGAGCAGGGGATATATATGATTTAAGTTTAAAATTAAAAGTTTAAAATAATATTAATACTCATTCCATACCAATAAAATCTGTTGACAGTATAATAATTGGTCTGATAAAATAAAAATATGAAGAAAAAAAATACTAAAAATACAACAATTAACCAATTAGCTAAAATGATAAAGCGTGGTTTTGATGGAGTAAATAAGAATTTTAATAAAGTAGATAAGAGGTTCGATAAAATTGAGACAAAG
>DAOUYT010000013.1 GCA_030665965.1 bacterium | reverse complement strand
AAAACAAGTTGTTGAACTTGCCCAAAATTATGAAAAAGGTATTTATGCTGCTGTCGGGCTTCATCCGATAAATTTGGAAACAGGATTAGTAAAAATAAAAGCAGATGTAAATGAAAGAAAAAGCATTGAAAGAGATTTTGAATATGAAAAATACAAAGAACTGGCAGATTCTAAAAAGGTGGTAGCTATTGGTGAAATTGGTTTAGATTATTATTGGAAACCAAAGACTACTAAAAAAAAGGAGTTGTTCAAACAAAAGCAAAAAGAATTGCTTTTAAAACAATTAAATCTGGCAAAAGAATTAAATCTGCCCGTCATCTTTCACTGCAGAATGGCTCACCAAGAATTAATTAAATTTTTATTAGAGAATCCAAAAGTAAGACCTGAAAAAGCCGCAGCCCACAGTTTTGTGGGAGGATTGGATGAGCTTAAAAAATATTTAGCTTTCGGATTCTATATCGGATTTAACGGGATAATCTTTAAAAAAATTGAAGGTGTAAGTTTTGAACAAATCATTAAAAATACACCTTTGGATAAGATTTTAATTGAAACAGATTGCCCTTATCTGGTGCCCCCTACCTTGAAAGCTGAACGTAACGAACCTGTTTTTGTAAAATATATTGCAGAGAGATTGGCTAAAATAAAAAAATTAAGCCTTGAGAACATAGCTGAGATTACAACAGAAAATGCAAGAAAACTTTTTGAAATATAATTACTGAAAGCACTTCCAATATTTCCTCAAATAAAGTTTAATCTCTTTTAATATTTCTTTTGTTTCTCTTAATTTGAAATCTTTGGGAAAGACTGGTTTTTGAGGCTCTTTTAGCTTTATATTTAAATCTAAAAGACCGTTCATTAAAGAAAACCAGGCTAAAGGTAGAACTTTTTGATTATATCCTGAGGCAATAAGGTCCACTTCTTTTCCCTGGCAGACCTGTTCAGCTAACATCCTTACTCTTTCTCCAATTATTCTAAAGCCGTCTAAGGTTAAACCCAGATTGGTTAAGCCATCGGCAAAATAAGGATCAGAACCGCCATTCCTGATAATGATTTGCGGTTTAAATTCTTTTGTTAAAGGAAAGATAAGTTGTTCAAATACATATTGATATGATTTATCACTGGCTCCTGGAGGAAGAGGAATATTAACGGTAAAGCCCTCTCCTTTTCCTGCACCTATTTCATTTATAAAGCCTGTTCCAGGATACAGGGTTGAAGGGTCTTGGTGGATGTCAATGAATAAGATTTGGTTTTCTGTATAAAAGGCTTCAGATGTTCCATTGCCGGCATGGGCATCTGTATCTAAAATTAATATCCTTTTAAGGCCTTTGGTGATTAATTTTTTAGCACAAATAGCAACGTCATTATAAATACAAAAACCCTCTCCCTTTTCTTTTTTTGCATGATGAAGCCCTCCACCCAGAGCAATTGCTTTTTTAAATCTACCTTCAAAAACCAGGTCAGCAGCTTTCAGAGATGTGCCCACAGCCATTCTTGCAGCTTCATCAATTCCCTTTGGCAGATAACCTGTTGAGGGATTGAAGTTATCCTCGGTGGTATATCTCAATATGTCAGGTAAGACAATTCCTTTTGAGGCTTTTATCATAACCTCAATATATTCTTTGGAATGAATCAGCTTTAAATCATTTTCTTTGGCTGTGTCAGGTATTATTTGTTCAAAGATATCTCTGAAATTGGGCAATTTCTCTTTTGCAAAGTTAATGAAGTTTTCAAACCTCTCGCTTGTGAAAGGATGTCCTTTGCCAAAACTATATTCTTTTATCTTCGGGTTATAGACCAGGGCAGTTTTCATAAACTCATTTATTATAACATTTATATTGTAAAAACAGGTCAAATTTTACAAATTAAAATTTAGAGTATAAGATGAGATTGTATGAAATATAAACCTCAGGAAATAGAGCCTAAATGGCAGAGGTTTTGGGAGAAAAATGATTTCTACAAGGCAGAAGATTTTTCAGACAACCCCAAAAAATACATTCTTATTGAATTTCCCTATCCTTCTGGCCAAGGGCTTCATGTGGGTCATTGCAGGAGCTATTCAGCATTAGATGCCATAGCCAGGAAAAAGAGGATGGAAGGTTTTAATGTTTTGTTTCCCATAGGTTGGGATGCTTTTGGTTTACCTACTGAAAATTATGCTATTAAAACTGGAATACATCCTCAGGTAGCTACAGAAAAAAATGTTTTAAACTACAAAAGACAATTAAAAAGTTTGGGCCTTTCTTTTGATTGGAGCAGAGAAATTAATACCACTGACCCCAAATATTATAAATGGACCCAATGGATTTTTTTAAAACTCTTTGAAAATGATCTGGCTTATCAGGCTGAAATTCCCATTAATTGGTGTCCTTCATGTAGAATTGGACTGGCTAATGAAGAGGTGATTGATGGAAGATGTGAAAGATGTAGAACAAAGGTTAGCCAGAAAGAACTTAAACAATGGATGTTAAGAATTACAAAATATGCTGACAGACTCATTGAAGATTTAGACAAGGTTGATTACTGGGAAAATATTAAAAGCCAGCAGAAGGATTGGATTGGAAGGAGTTACGGAGTAGAGATAAATTTTAAGGTGGAAAATTCAAAAAAAGAGGTAAAGGTCTTTACCACCAGGGCTGATACTATTTTCGGGGTTACAGCACTGGTATTGGCTCCCGAGCATCCCTTAACCAAAACATTAATTGCCAAAGACCGTTTAAGCGAAGTTAAAAAATATATTAAAGAATCTCAAGACAAGACAGAGTTTGAGAGAACAAAGTTGGAAAAAGAAAAAACAGGGGTATTTACTGGTTCTTATTGTATAAATCCAATTAATAATGAAAAGGTGCCTGTTTGGGTGGGTGATTATGTGGTTGCTACTTATGGTGGAGGAGCAGTAATGGTAGTGCCAGCTCACGATAAAAGGGATTATGAATTTGCCAAACGCTATGGATTAGAGATTAGAGAGGTTGTAAAAGGCGGAGACATATCAAAGCAGGCTTTTGTTGAATCAGGAACCCTGGTTAATTCAGGTCAGTTTAATGGATTATCTTCTAAAAAAGCAATAGAGAAGATTAATAAATGGCTGGAGAAAAATAATGTCGGGACAAAAAAAGTCCAGTATAAATTGAGAGACTGGGTATTTTCCCGCCAGCATTATTGGGGAGAGCCAATTCCTATTGTGCATTGTCAGTCTTGTGGAGCTATTCCTGTGCCAGAAAAGGATTTGCCAGTTAAACTTCCTTATGTGGAGAAATACAAACCAACAGAGACAGGTGAATCTCCTTTAGCTGCTATTACCAAATGGGTAGATACAAAGTGTCCTGAATGCGGGGGGCCAGGAAAACGGGAAACAGATACCATGCCAAACTGGGCAGGTTCAAACTGGTATTACGTGCGTTATTGCGATCCAAAAAATGAAAAGGAACTGGTAGACAAGAAAAAGGCAGGATACTGGATGCCTGTTGATTGGTATAACGGCGGTATGGAACACACAACCCTGCATTTGTTATACTCCCGCTTTATTTATAAATTCCTTTTTGATATTGGAGTGGTTCCCCAATCAGAGCCTTACCAGAAAAGAACCTCTCACGGCATGGTTTTAGCTGAAGACGGTCGCAAGATGTCAAAATCTTTTGGTAATGTGCTAAATCCTGATGATATTGTGAGAGAATACGGGGCTGATACCCTCAGGGCTTATGAGATGTTTATGGGTCCTTTTGACCAGACCATCAGCTGGAACAGTCAGGGAGTAAAAGGGGTTTATAGGTTTTTAGACAGGGTTTGGAATTTGACTTTAGAATGCACTAAGAATAAAAACAGTGCAAAAAAAACTGTAAAAGCAATTCACAAACTCAATAAAAAAATACAAGAGGATATGGAGGTTGTGAAGTTTAATACTGCTATTGCAGCCTTCATGGAGTTTATTAATTTTTGTTTTGAAAACAAAAAAGATATTGGAAAAGATACAATCCAGAGGATGTTGATTTTATTAGCTCCTTTTGTCCCTCATATCACAGAAGAACTCTGGCATTATTTGGGAAATAAAGATTCGGTGCATAATCAACCCTGGCCCAAATACGATTCAGGACTGGTAAAGGAAGAAATCATAACATTCATTATTCAGGTAAACGGCAGGGTTCGTGACAAGGTGGAGGTTAAGGCAGATATTTCTGAAAAAGAAGCCAGTGATTTGACATTAAGCAGAGAGAAGATTAAAAAAAGGATAGGTGAAAAAGAAATTAAAAAGATTATCTTTGTTCCCGGGAAGTTAATTAATATAGTGATTTAATTTTATGTGCGGCATTATAGGTTATATAGGCAGGAAACCTGCCTTCCCCGTTCTTAAATCTGGATTAGAACGAATGGAGTATCGTGGCTACGACAGCTACGGTTTTTGCGTTCTGAACAACAAGGATGAACCCTTTTTATATAAAAGAACAGGGAAGATTTCAGAAGCAGAACATGAGCTCTCAAATTTAGATGTTAAGGGAAATATCGGCCAGGCCCATACAAGATGGGCAACCACAGGTACTGTGACAGGGGAGAATGCCCATCCCCATTTCGATTGCCAAAAAGATATTTTTTTGGTGCACAACGGAATTATTGAAAACTACAAAGAACTCAAACAAAAACTAATAACAGAAGGTCATAGATTTACTTCTGAAACAGACACAGAGGTTTTGGCTCATCTCATTGAAAAATATTTTAATAATAATTTAGAACAAGCAGTAAGGAGGGCTTTAAAAGAGGTAAGAGGAACCTATGGGATTGTGGTGATTTCCAAGAAAGAACCCCAGAAGATTGTGGCTGCCCGTCTTTCTTCTCCCATTATTCTGGGAATAGGGAAGGATGAGTTTTTGGTAGCTTCAGATCCAGCTGCCATTGTTACTTATACCAGACAGGTGATTAATCTGGATGATAATGAGATCGCTGTTTTAAAGCCTGATGATTTCTTTATTCTAAAAGAAAAACCAATGGTTTCCATTGAGTGGAGCCCAAAAGAAGTGGAGAAAAAGGATTACCCCCATTTTATGTTGAAAGAAATAATGGAGGAACCCGATGCCATTGAAAATGCAATTCGGGGGAGGTTAATAATAAAAGAAGGAACAGTAAAATTGGGAGGTTTAGACAGTGTTTCTGAAAGACTAAAAAAGATTAATAGATTAATTCTGGTTGCCTGCGGTACTGCAGGTTATGCTGCTAAGGTAGGAAAATATATGCTGGAGGAATATGCTGGCATTTTCACAGATGCAGATATAGGTTCAGAATTCAGGTATAGAAAACATATATTGGATAAAAATACTGCCTCTGTTTTTGTTTCCCAATCTGGAGAAACAGCTGACACCTTGGCTGGTTTGAGAGAGATGAAGAAAAAGGGAATTTTAACCATAGGAATCACAAATGTTATTGGTTCAAGCCAGACAAGAGAAACAGATGCAGGTATTTACACAAGATCAGGACCTGAGATTGCTGTGGCTTCCACCAAGGCATTCTTAGGACAATTATCCACTTTAGCCATGCTTACCGTATACCTGGGAAGACAGAGAGATATGTCCCTGGTAATGGGAAGAAGGATTGTTTCAGAACTTTCAAGAATCCCTGACTTATCTAGAAGGATTTTAAGTAAAGCTCCTGAAATTAAAAAATTGGCAGAAAAATACAAGGAGTTTAAAAACTTCTGGTTTATGGGAAGGAAATATAATTTCCCTATAGCTTTAGAAGGAGCCTTAAAATTAAAAGAGATTTCTTATTTACATGCTGAAGGAGGGCCAGGCGGTGAATTAAAACACGGTCCTTTAGCTTTGATTGACGAGAACTTTCCTGTAATAGCCCTTTGTCCCTCAGACTCAGTTTATAATAAGATGATTTCAAATGTGGAAGAGATAAAAGCCAGGGGAGGTTGTGTGATTGCTGTTGCAACAGAGGGAAACGAACAAATAAAAGAACTGGTTGATGATGTAATTTATATTCCAAAGACCTTGGAGATGCTAACGCCAATTTTGTCAGTTATCCCTCTCCATCTCTTTGCTTATTATATGGCAGTTTTACTTGGGCATGATGTTGATAAACCAAGAAATTTGGCAAAGAGCGTTACCGTAGAATAATATTGAAAGTCATGAGTCACAGTAGCTTACAATATCTAGATGCTTTTATTGGTAGAATAAAAGCATTATAATCAAAGATATATGGAAAAAACAATTTTAATTGGAGGAAGAGCAGGTCAGGGCACAGCCGTGACTTCCCATTTTATTGGAAAGGTATTTTGTGCTCTGGGTTATTATGTTTTTAATTACCGCGATTACCCTTCTTTAATAAGGGGGGGTCATAATTTTAATGTCTTGAGAATTTCTGACAAGCCTGTTTATTCCCATAGAGACAGATATGACATTATTATGGCTTTTGACCAGAAAACAGTAAATCTGCATCAAAAGAGTTTAAAGAAACAGGGATTTATTTTAGGAGGCACAGATTTAAAAGCAAAGAGATTACACAGTATTGCTATTGAAACTATTTTAAAAGAATTAAAAGCCCCTCAGATTATAGAAAATGATATTTTGATAGGGTGGTTTTTTAAATATTTTGGAGTTGATAAAAAGTTTTTATTAAAAGAAGCAGGTGAAGTGTTTAAAGGAAAAAAGATTGGTTTAATAAAAAAAGCCATCCAGATAGGATATGATTTGTCAGAGAAAAAAGAAAGATTGAAGAACAGAGGTAAGAAGAAATATTTTATTTCCGGGAGTCAGGGAATAGGGGTGGGGGCTTTAAATTCAGGAATTGATATTTATATTGCTTATCCAATGACGCCAGCTACTCCTGTTTTGCACTTTTTAGCAGGAAAACAATTAAAAGATAATATTTTAGTTTTACAATTGGAAAATGAAATTTCGGTAATAAACTCAGCTTTAGGAGCTTCTTTTGCCGGAGCCAAAACAATGGTGGGAACTTCTGGAGGAGGTTTTGCTTTAATGACAGAAGCTATGAGTTTAGCAGGTATCTCAGAGCTGCCTTTGGTGGTTTATTTAGCCCAAAGAACAGGGCCTGCTACGGGTGTTCCAACTTATACAGCTCAAAGTGATTTAAAATTTGCAGTTAATGCCGGACACGGAGAGTTTCCAAGAATTGTTGTGGCTCCTGGCGATTCCCAGGAAGCGATTTTAAGAACCCAGGAAGCTTTTTATCTCTCTTCCAAATACAGGACCCTGTCAATAATTATAAGTGATAAACATGGAGCTGAATCAGATTACAGTTTTAATGAATTAAAAGCATCTCCTTTAACCAATCAAAAATTTATTTTAAAGAATCCTCCTAAAAATTACAAAAGCTATAAAATAACAAAAAATGGAGTTTCTCCCCGGGCCTTACCAGGACAGGGTCCTGTTGTCCGGGCTACCAGTTATGAACACAACGAATACGGAAATACAATTGAAGATGCAAAATGGACAATTAAAATGAACGATAAAAGATTTAAAAAAGTAAGATATTTAGAAAAAGAAATAAGTAAACTAAATCCTGTTTCTATTTATGGTAAAGGTAAGAATTTAATAATTGGTTGGGGTTCAACCAAAGGAGCTATATTAGATTCATTACCAGAACTTAAAGATTTTAGATTTTTGCAAGTTTCCTACATCAGTCCCTTTCCCAAAAAAGTTATAGAAAACGAAATTAAAAAATCTAAAAGAGTGATTTTAGTTGAGAATAATGCTACAGGTTTGTTAGGCGACATAATTGCCGAACAAATAGGTTACATTATTAAAGATAAGATTTTGAAATACGATGCCAGACCATTTATCCCTGATAATATAATCAGCAAAATAAAGAGAAAAAAATAAACCATGAGCATTAAAGACTTTAATACAAAAGAAGAGATTACCTGGTGTCCTGGCTGTCCAAACTTTGGAATTTTACAGGCTGTAAAGAATGCTTTGAGTGATTTGGTTAAGGAAAAGAGAATTAAGGCCAAAGATATCGCTATTGCCAGCGGTATTGGTTGTCATGCAAAAATATTTGATTATTTAAACGTAAATGGTTTTTATGGGCTTCACGGCAGGGTTTTGCCGCTTTGTTTTGGAATGAAGATTGCAAATCCAGAATTAACAGTAATTGGATTTGGTGGAGATGGCGATACTTATGCTGAAGGTGTTTCTCATTTTATCCATAATTGTCGTTATAATACTGACATGACAATGCTCGTTCATAATAATAAGGCGTTTGCCTTAACAACAGGTCAGGCTACTCCTACTTCTGAAAAGGGATTTGTGGGACGTTCTACTCCCTTGGGAGTGAAAGAAAAACCCTTAAATCCAATTGCTTTAGCTATTGTTAATGGAGCTACTTTTGTGGCCAGAGGATATGCTTTAGATATAAATCATTTAAAAGGAATCATTAAAGAAGCAATAAAACATAAAGGGTTTTCCTTTATTGATATTTTACAGCCCTGTCTGGTGTTTAATAATTTTAGCCCTTATCTTAAAAAACATATTTGCAGGCTTAGAAATCACAATGTTTCAGATTTCAAACAGGCTTTTTCAAAAAGTATGGAGTGGGATTATTCTTTTGAAAAAAAAGCTAAGATCCCAATTGGTATTTTCTATAAAATAAAAAGGCCCACCTTTGAAGATCAGTGGCCCCAATTAAAGAAACCCTGGTATAGGGTAAAAAGAAAGATTAATTTTAAGAAAACTATTAAAGCCTTTAAATAGAAATTAAATCCTTTTAATTCTGGCTCCCAACTTTCTTAATTTTTCATCAAACTTTTCATATCCCCTGTCAATTTGATAGACATTTTCAATTTGACTTGTGCCTTTTGCAGTTAATCCTGCCAATATCAATGCTGCCCCTGCCCTGATGTCCGGGGCGTTTATTTTATTTCCAGTTAGTTTTGTTTTTCCAAATATTAAAGCCCTGTGGGGGTCTGTAATCTCAATATCTGCCCCCATTTTCCTTAATTCATTGAGATGGTTAAATCGGCCTTCGTACAGGGGGTCATGGATTAAAGATTTTCCTTTAGCCTGGGTTAACAATACCGAGGTTTGAGGCTGTAAATCAGTGGGAAAGCCAGGATAGGGGAGGATTTGAAGTTTGGCTGGTAATAATCTTTTTGATTTCTTAACTAAAATCTCATTTTTCTTAACTTCAAAATTTACTCCAATTTCCTTCACTTTTTCCAAAAAGAAAGATAAATGTTCTGGATTTACTTTCTTTATCTTTCCTTCTCCCCCTGTTAATGCAAAGGCTAAAAGAAAGGTTCCAGCTTCCGTTGGGTCAGGAGAAATTGAAAATTCTGCTCCCTGTAATTTATTTTTTCCTACAATCTCAATTGTGTGAGTTCCGGCCCCCTTAATATTTAACCCCATTTTTTCTAAAAACCTTCCCAAATCTTGAATCTGGGGTTCACAGGCAGCAATCTCAATCTTAGTCTTTCCTTTAGATTTGGCAGCTAACATCATTATATTTTCAGTGGCAGTTACTGAGAATTCCTTCAAGACAATTCTTTTCCCTTGTTTTTTTTGGGGAGCTTCAAAAAAATAAAAACCATTTTTTTCTTTAGTCTTTATTCCAAAACTCTTTAAGGCCTCTAAATGGGCAGAGATTGGTCTCAATCCAATCTTGTCTCCTCCAGGATGAGGAATCTTGAATTTTCTAAACCTGGCTAAAAGAGGTCCTACCAGCAATACTGATACCCTCATTTTTTCAAAGAGATTGACTGGAATTTTCCTTGGATCAAGATTTGCTGGATTTATCTTAATTTTTTTTGGACCCAGCCATTTGATTCCCACCCCAATTTCCTTTAGGATTTCAATCATGTTTAAGACATCCAGACAGATAGGTAGATTACCAATAATCGAGGTTTTTTCAGAAAGCAATGATGCTGCCAGGACAGCTCCTGCTGAATTTTTATATCCAGAAATCTCAACCTCACCTTTTAAGGGTTTTCCTCCTTTGATTAAAAATTTATCGGTCATATTTCCTTATTATAAATTAAATCTTAAGTTTGGCAAGTTTTATAAATAGAGTTATATTGAATTTAATTTTAAATAAAAAAAAGCGCTTCTATTCTATAAAATTATTTTAAAAATAAAAAATGAAGCGCATTTTAGATATAAATTATTTTTCAATATTTCTTATCTTATCTCTCACCGCTTCTAAATGAAAAGCACTTTTTCCATCTTTGACATACATTTCTTCTGCTTTTTGATAGGATTCTAGAGCTTTCTCTCTCTCATCTAATTTTACAAAAGCATCTCCTTGATTATGTTTTCCATGTCCTACTACTCGATAATCTTTGTTTTTCTTTGCTGTTTCGTAAACCTTTTCACATAGTTCAACAGTTTTTTCGAAATCTTCTGCCCATCGGGCAAGAATGCTTCTAGTATTCCAGACTGACGGAACTTTTTCAAACTCCTTTATAGCTTTATTGCTTACTTTCCATGCTTCCTCTTTTTTATCTAAAATCCAGAGTACCAGAGGGAGTCCGTTCATTATCGAAATTTTGATATCGTTCTTTTTTACCTTTTCTAAGGCTGATTTAAAATTATTTTCTGCTTTCTCAAGATTTTCTATTTTTTTACTCTTTTCTCCCTTTATCCCAAGATAATAATAAGACCAAGCTTCCAATTTATTGGCTTCTGCAATTTGTTGCTCATCGCTACTTGTAAAAAATGTATCTATTAAATTGATTACTGTTTGCCATTTTCCTTGATTGTATAATTTTTGCGTATCTTTAAGAAATTCTTCACTCATTTTTTCACTCATTAACATCACTCCATATTCAATTTTTAAAGATCATTGAATTGACCAATCTTGGCTAATCCTCACTGTAATAAAAATATTACAACTTTTTTAATTTTCGTCAAATTTTTATTTAAAAAAGGAGCTAAGCTCCTTTAACACTTTGAATTGAAACCTAAGTATATACATTTAATATACATTTACCTTGATTCAATTCGGAATTATGGTATAAAAATGAGAGCATTAACCCTGGTGATAAAATGAAAATCTTAGAACTTTCATCTAAACAAATATTAAGGAAAACCTTACAAGTAATAACTAAAGGAGGGGTTGTGGTTTGTCCTACCGATACGGTTTATGGTTTAATAGCAGATGCTGAGAATAAAACTGCTGTGAGAAAGATTTTTAAACTTAAGAAAAGATATATTAAAAAACCTCTTCCTGTTTTTGTGAGAAATTTGAAAATGGCAAGGCATCTGGCTAATATTAATAAAAAACAAGAAAAAATTTTAAAGAATTGCTGGCCTGGAAAACTAACAGCAGTTTTAAAAGCAAAACCTTTAAAGTTTCCAAAAGGTATTTTAAGCAAAGACAAAAAGATTGGTTTAAGAATACCAGATTATAAATTTTTAAAGGATTTACTGAAAAAAATAAACCGTCCCCTGGCAGAGACCTCGGCCAATATTTCAGGAAAAAAGGCACTAACAAAAGCCAAAGAGGTTTTAAAAGAGTTTGAGGAACAAAAATATCAACCAGATTTGTTTTTAGATGCCGGAAATTTAAAACCTTCTTTACCTTCAACCGTCATTGATTTAACAAATCTTAAAATATTAAGAAAAGGACAGATTAAGAAAAGTAAGATTTTAAAGATATTGAATATTTGATTTTAAAATAGTTATTGTACAAAATAAGGTATTACTATCAATACCATGAAAAAAAAGGTTAAGGCAAAAAGGAAAGCTAAAAATTTACCCAGGATTGTTTGTCTTGGTGGAGGAAATGCCATGCCCAGAGCTATTTTGACAGTTTTAAAAAAGCATCCTGTAAAGATTTCTGTTATTTGTGCTATGTTGGATTCCGGGGGTTCAGCCGGGAGATTAAGAAAGGATTATAAGATTATTTCTCCTGGAGACATCAGGAGGGCATTTATAGCTTTAGCCAACACTTCTCCTGTGGTGGAGAATCTTTTTAATTACAGGTTTCAAACAGGCAAATTAAAGGGTCATAATTTTGCCAATCTTTTGATTACTGCCTTGGAGCTTGCCACAAAGAATGATTATGACAAGGTCTACAATGAAATGTGTAAGATGTTGAATATTTCTCATGAGGTCTTGCCCGTAACACTTGATAATTCTCATCTTTATGCAGTTTTAGAAAATGGCAGGATTGTTTCTGGGGAAACAAATATTGATATCCCAAAACATAACGGGAAATTAAGAATTAAAAAAGTATTCCTGAGACCAAAAGCAAAAGCCTATCCCAAGGCCTTGAAGGCAATAAAAAAAGCAGACCTCATCATTATAGGCCCTGGAGACCTATATTCTTCTTTAGCTCAAATCTTACTGGTAGATGGTATTCCTCAAATCATTAAGAAAAGTAAAGCCAAAAAAGTATATGTCTGTAATTTGATGACAAAACATGGTGAGACGAATAATTTTAGCGTTTTAGATTTTGTAAGTGAAATAGAAGGGCTTTTAGGAAAAGAGGTAGATTATGTTATCTACAATACGAAAAAGCCCTTTTCCAAGAGATTAACCCTAAACAAGAAACTGCATCCTGAACAAGTAGCTTTAGTAAAGACTGACAAATATCTGTCCAGAAATAAAAAATTTATTGGAAGAAATCTTTTAACTTCATCAGGGGAAATCATCCATGACCCCAATAAATTAACAAAGGTAATCTTGTCTTTAGCATGATAAAACAAGCTGTCATATTATCTGCCGGCAAATCAAGTCGTTTTTGGCCCTTAAACAAGAGGCACAAGTCTTTAATCAAGGTTATGGGAAAACCCCTGATTTTTTATACCTTGCAGGGATTAAAAAAGGCAGGGGTTTCAAAAATGATAATTATTCAGGGTAGACAAAGAAACATTGAGAGAGAATTGAGAAAATACAAGCTGAAGGCAAAAATTAAATATCTTGTTCAGCAAAAACCAAAAGGAATGGGTAATGCCTTATGGCAGGCAAGAAATTTATTGAAAGATAGATTTTTAGTTGTAGACGTGGGCAGGGTGGATGCAGGAGAGATAATTCAAAATTCAAAAGTCAAAATTCAAAAGTTCAAAAATGTTTTATTCGGTCAAAAAACAAAAAACCCTCATTTGTTTGGAATAATGCAGGTTAAGGGTAATAAGGTTTTAAAAATCATTGAGAAGCCAAAAAAAGATAGGAAATCTTCAAATATAAAGGTAGTGGGAATATATATTTTAGAGCCAGGATTCTTTAATTATTACAAAAAGGTGAAAAAGCATGTTTATGACTTTGAAGATGCCCTATCAGGATATATGAAGGAAAATAATGTTGGAGTGATAATGTTGAAAAAAAAGGAAGAAAAAACCCCTTCTTTAAAATATCCCTGGCATTTATTTGTCATGGAGAAATACTTGTTTGACAGGTTTTTACAAAACAAGATTGAAAAATCAGCTAAGATTTCAAGAGGGGCAATGGTGAAAGGAAAGGTGTATATTGGTAAGAATACAAAGGTTTATGAAAATGCAGTAATTAAAGGACCTTGCTATATTGGGGACAATTGCATTATTGGGAACAACTCTCTGGTCAGGGAATATACTGATTTGGAAACAAATGTCTTGATAGGAGCCAATAGCGAGGTCACCCGTTCAATCTTTCAGGAAGATGTCCATATTCATTCAAATTTTATTGGCGATTCAATCTTAG
>DAOUYT010000003.1 GCA_030665965.1 bacterium | reverse complement strand
TTTTTTTTGTAAGAGCTCAACTCCTAACTTAGACTTAAAATAATTATACGAATCATTTGCATTTTAAACAAAACCTTGCTTCAGGATATATTTTCAGCCGTTCAAGAGGAATTTCTCTGCCGCATTTTTCGCAAATCCCATATTTCCCTTTTTTAATTTTATCCAAGGCTGAATTAATGTTTTTGAGACGTATCTCCAGGATGTGTTCCAGAGGTAAAAGCCTGGTGTATTCTTCAACTTCATCAGCAGCAATTTCCATGTCAGCTGTTGATTCTCCGTTCCAGTTGGGAAAACGGGTATCCCAGTCTCCTTTTAATTTTTTGTCCTTTTCAGCAAAACCCTCCAGATTCTTTTCAATCTGGGCTTTTTCCTTTTCTAATTTTTTTCTTAATTCTTTGAGTGTTTTTTTATCCATGATTTCAGATTATTAATGATAAGAACTTATTCTTCAATTAGAGGATAGAAATATTCCCAATCAAAATTCCAAGGATCGGTTTTCCGTTCTGGTGCAATCTCATTTTGACCGAGAATATTCTCAAGGGGAATATTGTATTGCTGCCGAAGATAATTTACTAACTGAGATAGAGATTGGTACTGGGTTTCATTTGGAGATTCAGTTTTTGTGTAAATAAGTTCAATGCCAAGTGAGAAGTTATTAATAATATCTATTCTACTACCATCTGGCATTTTGCCAGCCCCAGCATGGTAAGCAACAGCTTCATTGGGAGATAGTTGATAGATGGTTCCATCTCGAGTAATAAGATAATGAGAAGTTACTTTATACGTTCTGAATTGTTCAATAACCCTTTCCATATCATAAACATCTCCTCCGATAGCATTATAAGTAGAATGAATAATAATCGTGTCAATTGTCCGGGTAGCAGTGGGAATATAATAGCCCCAATCAAGAATTCTCTCATTAATCAAGGGAATTATAATTTCTGGTTCCTCAGCAATTTCTTCTTCCATTTCTTCTTCTCTTTCTGATGGTAACTCTTCTTCTGGAAGAACAAGTTCTTCTTTTAAAGGAGGGCTTTCTTGTTTTGAAGGAAATATATCTTTAAAGATTGCTCTTTCATAAACAAAAAACCAATAAAAAAACCCAATAATGAGAACAGAAAGTAAAATGAAACCTATCCTGACCAAGAATTTCCTGGAAGAAGCAGGTCTTTTTGGGGGTTTGGGAATAAGGGTTTCCCTGGCTACTTTTTCTCTTTCTTGTTCTGGCTGGGCTTTGGTTTTCTTCTTCTCGGTTTCCAAACCAATGATTCTTTCTCTTTCTTTTTCAACCTCAGTCTCCCGGAGTCTTTTAATGTCTTTTTGCATTGTCCTTACCTCTGCTCTTTTTAAAAACTCCAGTTTCTCTTCTTTTTCTTCTGGTTTAGCCTGTTTTACCTCTTTTTTACTTTCTTCTGGTATAAGGTTTTTTTCCTCTATCATAAGGTTTTTTATATTGATTTATTGATAGATTTATTCTTCCCTGTTCATCAATAGAGATTACCTTAACAGAAATGATATCCCCCACCTTAAGAGCCTTTTTTACTTTATAAGGGGGGAATTGAGAAATGCGTACCATGCCTTCCTGGCCAGGTAGAATCTCCACAAAAGCACCGAAATTTAAAATCCTTTTTACCTTACCCTGAAACACCTCTCCTATCCTTATTTCTCTTGTAATGTTTTTTATCCAGGCAAGAGCTTTTTTGGCAGCATCTTCTTTTTCAGCAGTAATAAAGACCCTGCCTGAATCTTCAATGTCAATTGATACCCCGCATTCTTCAATTATTTCATTGATTACCTTTCCTCCGGGCCCGATTACCTTTCTGATCTTTTCAGGATTAATCTGGATAATTAGAATTCTTGGGGCAAATGGAGATAGTGTTGGTCTGGGTTTTTCCAACACCTGTTTCATCTTTTTCAGAATCTGGAGCCTGGCCTCCCTTCCTTTTTTTAATGATTGCTTTAAAATCTGTTCTGATATGCCGTCAATCTTAACATCCATCTGAATTACGGTTACCCCTTTGTTTGTCCCTGCCACCTTCAAATCCATGTCTCCATAATGATCTTCAGGTCCCTGGATGTCGGTTAAGAGCTTGTAATTACCTTTAGGGTCAATAACCATGCCTAAGGCAATTCCAGCCACAGGAGACCTTATGGGCACTCCAGCATCCATTAAAGCCAAGGAAGAGCTGGAAATAGAAGCCATGCTGGTGGAACCGTTTGAGGATAATATTTCAGAGACAATGCGGGTTGTATAAGGAAATTTATCAAAGGGAGGAATAACAGGCAAGAGAGCTTTTTCTGCCAGCAATCCATGACCGATTTCTCTTCTCCCTGGTGATCTCATGGGTCTTACCTCTCCGACCGAATAAGGAGGGAAATTATAATGATGCATAAAGCGTTTTTTCCCCACGATTTCCATGCCTTCCACTAATTGGACGTCTCCTGGAGCGCCCAGGGTCAGGATGGAAAGGGATTTTGTTTGCCCCCGGCAGAAAAGGCCTGAGCCATGGGTTCTGGGTATAAGACCTGTTTCACAGACAAGCCCTCTTATCTCGTCTAATCTTCTTCCATCAGGCCTTTTTTCATTATCAAGGATGTTTTTGTGCATTATGCTTTTGATTTCCTTTTCAAAAAATCTTTCAGCCTGATCTATTTGTTCAGGATAATTTTCCTGGAGAAAACTGATTAACTCTTGTTTTAATTGTTCTGTCTTGTTTGTTCTCTCTCCTTTTTCTTTTTGATACAGGGATTCTTTTAATCCATTGTTTAAGAATCCCTTGATTTCTCTTTCTAACTCAGGGTCTATTACATCGGTCTTTAGGGCAATCTTTTTTTTGCCGATCTTTTCAGTAATTTCTTTTTCAAGATCAATTATTTTTTTTAAATATGTCTTTGAGAATTGATAAGCTTCCACGATTAATTTTTCTTCAACTTCATTAAGGTTTCCCTCAATCATATTAATCAAGACATCCCCTTTTTTGGTGCCGGCAAAGACAAGATTCATGCTGCTCTTTTCCATTTCTTCGTAGGTCGGGTTTAAGATGAATTTATTATCAATCCTGCCGATTCTGACAGCAGCTACGGGTCCCTTCCAGGGGATGTCAGAGATGGAAAGAGCCAGGGAACATGCCAGCAGGGCTATGATGTCAGGTTCGTTTTGACCATCCCAGGAAAGAATGGTGGCTACCACCTGGATTTCCCTGCTCAGGTTTTCCGGAAAAAGAGGACGAATGGTTCTATCAATTAATCTGGCGTTACAGACAGCCTCATCAGAAGGCCTGGCCTCTCTTTTTATGTATCTTGAACCCCTGATTTTACCTGAAGCATAGAATCTTTCTTCATAATTTACTGTTAAAGGAAAGAAACTGAGACCCTCTTTTTCATAATTCGACATTACGGCCGTAGCCAGAACCAGGGTATCTCCATATTGAACAAGAACAGAACCATTGCTTTGTTCTGCTAAATTCTTGATATTTACTGTTAATTCTCTTCCCCCAATTTCTAATTTGAATTTTTTAGTCATGGATAATTATGATTAAATAACAATTAATGAAAATCAGTGACCTCATCACCAATTATTTTTTTAAGAGGTATTTTTTCGGGTCTTTTCCTATATCAGTGAATTCATCAGCTGACTTTATCAATTTTGAAGAAGCTGATTTGCCAAAAGCAATAACCTCTACCCTTTTTCCCTGATTCTTCAGATATTCAACCACCTGGAGAAAATCACCGTCCCCTGAAGCCAAAACAATGGTGTCCACGCTGGAAGAGATTCTGATGGCATCAACGGCAATGCCTACGTCCCAGTCAGCTTTTTTCAAACCACCGTAAAATTCCTGTAAATCTCTTACCCTGGTTTCAAACCCCAGGGTTTTCAGGGCTCCGAAAAAAGCTTTTTCCTCCCCGGTTTTTGTTCTTACCACATAGGCAAAGGCCCTGATTAAGACTCTCTGGCTGACCGCCAATTTTAAGATTGCTCCAAAATTGACCCGGGCCCCGTACAAATTCTTGGCAGAATGATAGAGGTTTTGGACGTCGATTAAGAGAGCCACCCTTTGACCGAGATGTTTTATTACCATATTACTTTTTCAAGCCTATTTTTTTAACAACGGCTTTGTATCTTTTTATGTTTTTTTCTTTCAAATACCCTAAGAGCTTCCTTCTTTTTGCAACCATTTTTAACAATCCTCTTTTTGAATGAAGATCTTTGGGATGCTTTTTCAGGTGCAGCAAGAGGTTTTTGATTTCCTTTGACAATAAAGCCACCTGGACCCCTGGAGACCCTGTATCCACATCATGTATTTTATATGTTTTTATAATTGCTTCTTTGTTTTTCTTCTTTAACATGGTTTTACAATTTATTTAATTATACCATTTTCATTTTAATTAAAAAAGAAAGCTGATAACTTTCTTGTATTTAGTATTTTAATTTCTGGTGCCCTCGGGAGGACTCGGACCTCCAATCTCTTCCTTAGAAGGGAATTGCTTTATCCAATTAAGCTACGAGGGCGTTTTATCTATTGAGCTGCGGGAACTTTTAAATATATAAAATCAGGATAAACTTACTTTAACCGAAAATTTAGAAAAAATCAAATATTAAGGAATAAAGGGATTAAGATATTTCTTAGTATCTGTTTGTCTAAATCTTTCCTCTTTTTCCTGCCAGATTCTCAGGATTTCCTGATAGGTTTTTGTCTTAAACTGGAGCTGTTTTTCTGTGATCTTGAGCTCAGGTTCTTTTGTAAAAATACGATATCTGTAAAAGACAAGGAGGCCCAAGATTAAAGACAGGATAAATAGTCCCAAGAAAGATAAAAAGGCATTTTTTCCCAAAACCAATGGTATTTTTTTAAGAAAGACCTTGATATTCTTTAATTTAATTTTTTTTAATCTTGGCATAATTCAGCAGATTACTTGGCAAAGACTTTTAAGGAAAGGTTGATTTTGGTAGCTCCCAGAGAAAACCCTTCAAACCCTTTTGACATCAACTCTTGTTCTGTCAGGCGGGTAATATTCAGGTTTCTGATTTTAATCAGATAGGGGCTTAATTCAAGTTTTTCCAGGAACCTGAAACACCTGGGAAAGGAACAGACAGACCTTATTTGAAATGCCATGGAAGGCCAGATATCCCCTTTTTCCTTTCTCGCTGAAGAGGGAGAAATATCTATGGTTATCTGGGTGTCCTGAGAACTTTCTTCCAAAAAAGAAATAAAGTCTACCGGTGCTTCTGGTTTGATAAACAGGGTTTTTGCTTTTTCCAGGTTTTCTTTTATTTCCCGGTAGTTTTTTCTAAATTCTTCGATATTCTTGATTTTATTTTCTAGAGAAACCAATTCTTGTTTTTTGGAGATTAATTCCCGGGAGCCTTCCTGTATGTCTTTGTAGACAGGGCGGATTAAAAACATGAGCAAAAAAACGCCCAATAAAAGGAAGGTGGCTAAAAGCAAATTGATTTTATTTTTCAGTGTCATTTTTAATTCTTAAAAGATAGGGGTTTTTATCCTGGCAGGATTATTATTAATTTAGCTCCAGGGTAAGGGTGAAATTAATCCCGGTTGGCTTAATCCAGCTCTCCGGCGAAAAAGAAACTTCATAGAACCATTTTTCAAGCTCTTGTTTAAATTCCAGTAATGTATCTCTGTCTGGACAATATCCGGATAGAGAAATCCTTGGTTTCTTCTTCCCCTCTCTTGAAATAAAACCAAAGCTGAAATCAGTCAGATAGGTTTTAGAAGGAAGGGTTTCATAAAGCTTTTTCAGGGTTTGGGTTAAATCAAGATTTTCTTGGTAAAAAGAGTTTAAATCAGAAAGAAAAACATTAGACTGTATTATTTCTTTTTCTATTTCTTGATTCAGGAAGATTATCCTTTTTTTCTCTTCTAAAATTATTCTTTGGGTTTCCAGGTCAGCGCCAACATAGCCCCTTACCAATAACAAAACCAAAAACAAAGAAAACAAAAAAGATAAAAATAAAATTCCTAGAATTAAAATTAATCTTAAGTACCCCTGGTATAAAAGCTTTTCTTTTTGTTGTGGCGGTAATAGATTAATCATAAGTCTTTGTTATTTTCCAGCATACCCCTTAAACCCAGTCCCAGAACTGTGGCGTATCCCAATGATTTTTCAAAGCTAAGCCCGGGTGTTCCTCTTTTATCTCCAGGAAGAATATTTACCCATGGATTCCCGACTTCAACCGGTAATTTTAATTCCAGGGAAAGCAATTCTCCCAAACCCTTTAGGTTTGAGCCTCCCCCGCAAAGCAGGATCCTTGAAACACCCCTGGGAATGGATTTTTCACCAAGGGGCTTGGATTTACCTTTTTGACCAGACGATAAATGTTCCTCATGGCTATGGGTTTGATAATAATGGAGGTGTTTTTTGATTTGTTGGGTCAAATCAACCAGGGCCGGCACAAGGGCTTCAAAGATTTTACTTCTTTCTTTTTGAACGCTGGATTTTTCTTTTTTTGTTTTTGGTTTAATCTTTTCTTCTAATCCATATTTTATCTTGAGTTTTTCAGCTTTTGCCATATCTATTCCCAAGCTTTTAGAGATAATTTCAGTAAAATTTATTGAAGAAACGCTGATTGAAGAGGTAAATCTTAAAGAGCGTCCAGAAAAAATAATAAAACTGGTTTTGGTAGCTCCAAAATCAATTAAGAGAACAGGGGAAGTGGTGATTCCATCTTTTATTAAAGACCGGGCAATGGCTAAGGATTCAACCTCCAGGGCATGGGGTTCCAGTCCTGCTGATTTCAGACAAGAAAAATAAACATCAACAGTGTTTTTGGGGATAGCAGCAATCAAGACATCAAGATGGTCTAAATGGTTGTCAGCAGGTGAAATAACCTGAAAATCCAAATAAACCTTTTCTAAGGGTATGGGGATGTAATTTTCAGCCTCGTAGATTATAGCTGACCTTAAGTCCCCAGCAGATATCTTGGGCATTTTAATGACTTGAAAAAAAGCCTTTTCCTCTGGCAAGGAACTAACAACATACCTTGTTCCCAGTTTTTCTCCTTTCACCTCCTTGATTGCCTCCAGGATATTTTCAGTCAGCTCGTCTTGTTTTATTATCTGTCCCTGTTTGATTATTCCTGGCTTTATTTTCCTTTCTCCAAAGCAAGCTAAACCCAATTCTTTTTTTCTTTTTTTGAGTTTTATAATCTTTAAAGATAAATCAGAAATATCTAATCCAAAGGTTTCTGGTTTTAATTTAAAGAGTTCTAACATATTATTTACCTCTATTATTATTTTAAATTTTTATAGAAAATGGGCAAGAAGATCACTTATTTTAATGGGTGGATGAATTGCCCCGCTGGTTTTTAATATATCTCTGAATGGTTTTAGCTGAAACATGTCCAGCTGTTCCCACATAGTAACTTGGAGACCAAAGGTTTCCTTTGCCAAATCGGTTACGAAGTTTAGGAAACTTCTTAAATAATCTAAGAGCTGTTGTGCCTTTAAGAATCTTGACTATGGCCGTGGGGGAGTCAGATGGTGGAGCAGAGATAAAAAGGTGAATATGATCAGACTGCACTTTAAGTTCGAGCACTTTCCATGTTTTTGTAGCAGATATGGTTTCAATACATTCTACAAGAAAATCTTTAATCTCTCTAACTAAAACATTGTGGCGATACTTGGGACACCAGACTATATGATAGTTGATATTGTAAACGGCTGAGCTTGATTTCTTCATTAACCATATGGTATCATAATAGTAATGACTAGGCAAATTCTGAAGAAAACCTACAAATACAGACTATATCCAACCGAGATCCAGCAAGCTCTTCTTGAGAAACACCTTTCTCTTTGTCGTTGGATCTACAACCATTTCTTAGAAGAAAGAAAAACTCTTTATGAAAACAACAAAAGAAAGATTACCTGCTATGACCAAATCAAGCAAATCCCAAAACTTAAAAAAGAAAAACCAGAATTACAGAATGTCTATTCTCAGACCCTTCAAGATGTAGTTAGGAGATTAGATAAGGCATTTCAAGGCTTTTTCAGAAGGGTTAAAAAGAATAAAAATGGCAGGAAGCAGAAACCAGGCTACCCCAGGTTTAAAGGACATTGGAGATATGACAGTTTTGTCTATCCTCAATCAGGGTTTCAACTGAAAGACAACAAGCTCAATCTTTCTAAGATAGGCTCCCTTAAAATCAAGCTCCACCGAGAACTTGAAGGAAGTATTAAGACATTAACCATCAGGAGAACAAACACTAACAAGTGGTACGCCTGTTTCTCAATAGAAGCAGCAAAAACAGGACAGAATAAAAAGAAAATTAGACAGATAGTTGGTTTAGATGTGGGACTAACAACTTTTTTAACTACTAATCAAGGAGAGAAGATAGACAATCCGAGATACTTGAGAAAATCAGAAGAAAAGCTATCTAAAATCCAGAGAAAACACTCCAAGAAAAAGCTAAAAAGCTCTAATCGTAAGAAATCAAGATTAAAAATAGCTCAACTACACGAAAAAATAACCAATCAAAGATTAGATTTTCTTCACAAATTAAGTCATCAATTAGTCAAGAGCTTCCAACTCATTGCCTTTGAGAAACTTAACATTAAAGGAATGACAAAGAACAAGTATTTAGCTAAATCAATTGTCGATGCTTCTTGGAATAGATTTCTCCAACAGCTCACCTACAAAGCGGAAGAGGCTGGTGTGTGGGCAGTAGAAGTTAGTCCCGAGAATACAACTCAATTATGTAGTGGTTGCGGAAACATTGTTCCAAAATCATTAGCTATTAGAACCCATAAATGTCCCAAATGTGGATTAACAATAGATAGAGACATTAATGCAGCCAGAAACATACTTAAATTAGCATTAACTACCGTAGGAACTACGGGAATCAACGCCTGTGGAGTTGAGAGAATACTCCCGACTATGAAACAGGAAGTCACCGTTTTTAAACGGTGGTAGTTCACTCTATTTCTTGCCAGCTTGCTACCTCCCAACTGCCACCAGGACCACTGGAGAAAGAAGCGCTTTCAAGACCTGATTCATATAAGATCTCGGCATTATTATCAAGAAAGACTTTATAACCAGTAACCTCCCATACCTGGATGTTGTTTCTCAATACAATCAAACCCTGGGTGGTATAAAAGATGGCAGCATCAGTATTATTATCAACATCAATGGCAGGATTGGCAGTATCTAAAACCTCTGGATTCGTTGATAAAAGCAGAAGATAACTCCCTTCTTGTCCGCTTCCCTGCAGATAGGTGTTGGGTTTTACTTTAATCTTACCATCTGCAAGCAAGACCCCGCTCATTGATCCATAAGAGTTTGAATCCAGTTTAATTGTGGCTCCATTTTTAATTGTTAAATTCCCCACCACCCAGATGGTTCCTGTCATGTTTAAGGTAGCGTTATTGTCCACCAGCAGGTTTCCGGTAATCTTCCTGGGTCCAAAATTTTGGGTAATCTTTCCAGAAATGGTATAGTCTCCAAAGATTACTCCACCTCCTTCAGCTCCTTGTTTCCAGCTGTCAATTTGGCCCTGGGTAATGGGTAGGTCCTGGGGTGAGATTTCATCTGGTTGCTCTATTATGGTTTCACCAGCAGTACAATTCTGGATGATTCCTCCAGAAACATAGGTTAAGGTGCCTTCTATTGTTGAGTTCTTGCAGCTATAGGCCTGGGCATCTTTACCTATTTGTAATCCTTCAATCAGATTGTTGTTTATGGCAACAGTAACACTGTCATCAATAATACCTTTGTCTCCTCCTTTAGCTGGAAGAACACTTCCGTTGGAATAAATATTGCCCTGAACCCTTGAATTGTTTCCCATTAACAATCCTCCTTCTCCTATCTGGGCTCCATAAAAAAAGGCAATTTCTTGGGTGGAAATCTTGTAAACAGTCTGAATCTTTCTTATCCGGTTTGAAAAATCTCCCCTTGAGGTGATTGTTCTGGAGCCACCAGAAATATCTAAGATTTCTATTTGGGCGCTTCCATTACCATTATTTAAGGTATAGGGGCTGGACCAAGCCATTCCCTTTGCCAGTCGCAACAAGGCATCTTCTATTCCAGCTTCAGCCGTGTAATAAGCCTGGCTTGATTTTATAATATTCCCAGAGATTTTTTGCTCACCATAAATTAAGATATAGATGCTGACGGCCATGGCAAAGATTACTGTCAGGATTAAAACAGTAATATAAAATGCGGCAAACCCATCTTGATAATTCTTTATAATAGGCATTTTAATATGATCTTAATGAGGCAGTGGACGTGGTGTTAACAGAGGCTTGGTGCTCTGGTTTGTTTGTTGGAGCATTATAATCAACCTTTAAATTAATTTGGATGGAGGGAGCAGTGGAAGTAGTGGCAATATAATGAAATGCCAAAACATTCACCTGTACATTGTCAGAAGTCAGGACAATGGGATCCTGGTCTTCTTTTTTCAAACAAAGACGATATTCACACACATAGAAATCAATGTATGTTTTATTCTCTCCTTCAGGAAGGTATCTTGTTGTTTGTAGAGAAAGTTGGCCCTCGTTGCTGGAAAATACAGAGGTAGGCGTATAAACACCTTCTGCGCTTTTTATTTCATAAGTCATTATTTCCATGGCCCTCCTGACATTGTAAATGGTTTCATTCATTACCTTGGTTTTGGTGTTTAAACGGTTTGTCCAGAGAAAAAAAGAGGAAACAGTCATAAGAATGATTACCATCACTCCCACATACACCAGGATTTCAATTAAAGTAAACCCTTTTTTCATTGTTTCCAATTAGTTAAATAAGTGGATAATTCTATCTGATGGTTTTTACCCCTTTCCTGCCAGGAAACAGCAGCTATTACCCTTCTTGTATCAGGATCATTGATTCCTCCTGCAAGAACAATGTTGTCGTTCCCGTCTCTCATTACATTTTCAAAAACAACCCTTTGAGTAAAACCCTCTGTTGTTTCGGTCCCCTCAGACAATTGCCACTGTAAGGGAGAGCCAGACTTTTGAATATAATAATCAGTGCTGACGTTTAATGCTCCCAGACCATCTGTATTCCAATTTGTTCCATCCCGGAAATTCCTGACCTGCTCTATTGTTTCTTGAGTAATGTTATTGGCTTGATGGGTCTGTTTTATTAATGTAGAAGCTCTTAAAGAAAAAGAAACCAACTTCAAAATACTGGTTAGGGCAATGGTGATAATGGTAATCACCACCAATATCTCCATTACTGAAGCTGCTTTTTTACTGCTGTATGGGTTCTGAAACATAAATTGAAGTACCTTTAGTGGTTTGACCCTCAACATCATAACTAATTAAATCACCGGTTGTATCTCCGCTGATTTCAACTTTTAAAGCCTTTGTATTGTATCTTCTATCCCGATGGATGCAGAATTGGGTATCAGGACTGTTTAATCTATGGGTGTGAATTTTTAGTTTCTGAGATTCTCCTCCAACATCAACCTGACCCTCCCAATAAATCTGCCCCTCTTTCATATTGTCTATAATTATAATGTCTCTGGTAATAGTAGAGCTGTTATGGCTAAAAATGAGTTTCAGGGTCTCGGTTGAGGTTTCAATGTGACGATTATAATCAAAATGGACATGACGGGAATCTTTAATCCTATTGATGTCAGCAGGAGTGATTCCTTGTGTAGAGGTTATTTGACCAGAGGATTGAACAAAGATTTGTTTATCTTTTGAGACATCTTCTTTTAATCTTAGGGATATTTTACCAGACTGACTGGTGGTTCCCACTATTCGGTCAAAAACCAGTTCTGTTTCTCCTAAAAGATCAATCTCATAAAACTCAACCCCCTGGGAAAGAGCATAGACCTTGTCAGCAGAAACATCCCGGGATTCATAACTGCTTCCTTTAAAAAAGGTATATTGATGGAGTAAGGTAGAGGTAGAAAAATAAACTCCCCACTGACTGTCTTTTTCTGAAGCCAGGGTTTTATTTTGGGCAAGCCTTAAGATATTGATGATTTCTTCAGTATTGTTTATTAAGTCTGACTTTTTACGGAAAACACTGAAAGATGGAATGACCAGGGAGGCTGCAATAATTACAATTCCCATAATAATCAATAATTCAACCAGGGAAAAACCTAAGTTATTTTGGATTTGACATTGCATATCTTTCTTCATTCTATTCCTTCCAACATTGAATACATTGGTTGAATCATGGATATAGCAAAGAAACCCACTGATGCTCCAATAATCAGCATTAAAATAGGTTCTACAACCGAGGTTAAGTTCTTTGTGACATTAGAGACTTCTTCCTCAAAAAAGTCAGCCAGATTTACCAACACATCGGAGGTCTTACCTGTTTGTTCCCCTACGGCAATCATTTGAATTACTATGGAAGGATAAACGCCCTCATAATCTTTTAAGGCCTCAGACAATTTTTCTCCTTTTCTGACCCTTTTTGCAGCTTCAACCAGGGCTGTTTTGAAATAAAAATTTCCCAGGGTTCCAGAAGTAATTTCCAGGGACCTGGGAAGGGGAGTGCCAGCAGCAATCAAAGAGCTTAAGGTTCTGAGCGCATAAGCTGAATTGGTATCTCTGATAATGGGAGAGATAATGGGAATGCTCAAAAGAGCCTTATCTACCAGTTTTTTAATTTCTTTTACCTTAAGGGCCTGTCTGAAAGCAATAATGGAGAGAAAAAATATAACAATCACTAAATACCACTTCTGGTTTAAGAAGTTTCCCAGTTCAATAATCATTTTAGTGGTGGCGGGAAGTTCAATATTTAATTCTTTAAAGGTGATGGCAAGACTGGGAATAACCGTAACCAGCATCAAGATTCCAATCCCGATCATGGTACAAATGATTACAGCTGGATAAATCAAGGCGCCTGTTAGTTTAGACTTCAAAGAATGTTCTTTTTCCATCTGCAGATTCAGGGCTTCCAAAACCTTTTCCAGGGTTCCTGATTCTTCTCCCACCTTTATCATGTTCTGGAAAAGTTCAGGAAAGATAATTGGATGGCGGGCCAAAGATTCAGAGAGGCTTTTTCCCCTTGTGATTTCTTGTCTAATGTCTAGCAGGGCTGTTCTTAATTTGTGGTTTTTCGTTTGGTTGGCTAAGGATCCAATCGCTTCAGGTAAAGGAAGCCCGGCTGAGGTCATTACCCTGAGATTCCTTAGAAAAAACATCTTTTCGGTTAAAGTAACCTTACCAAAAGGAAGAGAGATTTCAAACCCCTGTTTTTTTAATCTTCCTGTTTTGGCCTTAATTAAAACAAATCCTTTTTCACGCAGTTTCTGGGACAATTGATGAATATCTTTTGCTTCCAAAACCCCTTGTTTTTCTTCCCCTTTAAAGGATTTAGCTGTGTAGAAATAACGAGGCATGTAGATAGGTATTAAATATATTAACCTTACAGCTTATTCAATAATAACCCTGAGCACCTCTTCGATTGATGTTATGCCTTGGGCTGCCTTAATAAATCCATCTTCAACCATTGTTCTCATTCCTTCTTTCACCGCCTGTTTCTGGATTTGATCTGAGGTAGCCTGTTTAACAATCATTTCCTTTATGGTTTCTGTAACAGGCAGGACCTCAAAGATTCCAATCCGTTCTTTATACCCATCAGGACACTTTTCAGTAGTCTTTGGTCGATAAAAAGGAATATTTTTCCAGTTTGCTTTTGGTCTCACGATCTTCTCTGCTTTTAAAATCTTCAAGATTTTATCTAAATCACAGTATTTAGCCATTTCTTTTAACTCTGATTCTTTCAAGGTATACTTTTCTCTTTCAGGGCACAATCTCCTGACGAGCCTTTGGGCCACAATACAATTTAAGGTAGAGGAGATCAAAAATGGTTCACATTCCATGTCGATTAATCTGGGCAGGCTTCCAGCAGCAGTGTTTGTATGCAGGGTTGATAAAACCAGATGCCCGGTTAAGGCAGCATTAATGGCCAGGTTGGCAGTTTCATTATCCCTGATTTCTCCCACCATAATAATGTTGGGGTCTTGCCTCAGCAGGGATCTGAGACCAGTGGCAAAGGTAAAACCAATCTTTGGATTAACCTGGGTTTGATTAATCCTTGCTATCCGGTATTCAATCGGGTCTTCAATAGTAGAGATGTTTATTCCCGGGTCATTTAGAATTTCTACCATTGAATACAGGGTAGTGGTTTTTCCGCAACCAGTAGGGCCTGTGACCAGAATCATTCCCACAGGTTTTCTTAAGTTGGCCTGGAGATGCTCCAGGTTGTTTCCTGTTAAACCCAACTGTTCCAGGCCAAAAGCCTTGGCAGTTTCTGGTAAAAGACGCATGACCACTTTTTCTCCGTCAAACACAGGCATGATTGACACCCTAATGGAATATTTATAGTCTTTAGCTTTTACTTTGAAACGACCGTCCTGGGGCAATCGATGTTCGTCTAATTTTAAATTAGAAAGAACCTTTATCCTGGCCACAATTCCAGAAGCAGTGATCCTGGGCAGGGTCATGGCATCCCTTAAAACCCCATCGATTCGATATCTTACCAACACTTCTTTTTCTGTTGGTTCAATATGAATATCAGAGGCTCTCTGTAAAACAGCGTGCTTTAACAAGGTATCAACGATCCTGATAATAGGCAGTTCTTCAGCCATTTTCTGGAGCTCGGCTTTTTCTTCTTCTTTAACCGGTTTTATTAGCTTGATTTCTTCCTTGATTATCTCTCCGAATTCAGCTTTTAAGGTTTTTTGATATTGACGTAGCACATTTTTAATTGAACCAGGGGTGGTAAGCCTGGGCAGGATTCTCAAGCTGGTTGTTTTTTTAATAAATTCAATGGTTCTCAGGTCTTCTGGATCAAGCATGGCCACCTCCAGATTGTTCCCTGATATCCTGAAAGCCACTATATTGTGGGAACGGGCAATGGGTTCAGGAATAATTTTTAAAACATTGAGAGGAACCATTTCTTTTTCCAGATCAACAAAGGGAATTCCTAAGATATATGCCTCTAATTTGATTAATTCTTCTCTGGTTATTAAGCCATCTGACACCAAAATATCACCAACCTTTTGTTTGGTTTTGGCAGCTTTTTTTTGAGCTTCATCAAATTGCTTTTCAGCAACCAGGCCGGCACCCAGTAAGAATGCTTTTAATTGTTGGGGTTCAACCCGCATAATATATCTTCTGGATAATTATTTGAATAATAGCCTTAAAACCAGAATCCTGGACTTTATTCCCCCAGGGCTTTTTTGATTTTTTTTACCACTTCTTTTAAACCGTAATAGGCTTTTATCAGATAGGTTGTAGCCCCGAGTTCAATCGCCCTATCCACTTCCTCTATTGATTCCAGGTTGGTTAAAACAATTACCGGGATATCTTTTGTTTCCTCGTCTTGTTTTAACTTTTTTAAAACGTCAAAGCCATGCATCTTGGGTAAGATGAGGTCAAGTAGAATTAAATCAGGTTTTTTGGTCCTGGCCATCTTTAAACCAGTCTCTCCGTCAAGAGCTGGAATTGTCTCGTACCCCTCTGTCTTTAAAATATCGCCAAGGGTTTTTTGGAGGGCAGATTCGTCTTCAATAAAGAGAATTGTTTTCATATTATTATTTTTTTATTGGTAAGGTAAACCAAAATGTCGACCCCACACCTTCTTTAGATTTAAAAAATATTTTTCCTCCCAATCTTTTAATGATGGCTTTTGAAATATACAGGCCCAAACCAGCACCCTGGGTTTGATACTTTAAGACATTTCTTGAACGGAAAAATTTTCTAAAGATATATTTTTTGTCCATTTCCGGAATACCAACACCAGTATCTTTTATTGAAAAACAGATGTTTTTACCTTTTTTAAAAAGTTCTATCTCAACCCCTCCCCTGTCTTTTATATATCTAATGGCATTATCCAGGAGATTCTCTATTACCAGTCTGAGATGGAGGGGATCAGAAAAGACCTGTGGTAAATTTCCACGGGCATTAAAAGATATTTTTACGTTGGAGGCTTCAATAAACGGTCTGTATTCAGAGATTAAATCTTCAATCAATTCCTTTATGGAAAAATCCTTTTTCCTTACAGGCAGTTTAGCAGCTTCAATCCTGGAAACAGTTAACAGTTCGGAAATCAAATCCTGCATTCTATTGATATTTTCTTTCAATATCCCAAAATAGTCTGTCTGCTCTTTTTTTGTTTGTCCTGACTTTTCAGACATTAATAATTCAATTACCCATCTTAGATTTGAGAGAGGGGACCTTAATTGATGGGTTGCCACACTAATGAATTCTGATTTCATTCTGTTTGCTTCAGCCAATCTTTCATAACCCTGGGTTATCACAAAGGTAAGAACAAATAAGACTGCCACAAGCACGAGAACAATTAAACTAACCATCAGAGGATCTTCGATATGACGGGTACCAATGTTATAGGCTGTTAGAGCTGAAACAATAATAACTATTCCCATTATTAAAAAAAGAAACTGAGGACACTGCCAAAGAGAAAGATTGTATTTTTTGCACTGGGCAGAAATATTTAATTGATCTAAAACTTCTTTGAACAACATTATTATTTTAGTATAACACACGAATTAACCGAAGAAAACAAATACATTTTACAGAGATTATACAACCTGTTTTTTGTTTTTATTGATTGACGAAAGGAAAATAAATTGATAAAATGAGCCATAATTTTTCCAGAACTGATTTTATAATGACGTTTCCTTTGCCAGGCCAAAAAAAACAGGTTTGGCCCAGTAAATTTTTACCTGCAGCCACTAATTAAGTTTCCAAAGGAAAGTTAGATGGTAATAAGATTGTATATCGGGGTGTAGTATACCGGTAATACGCGTCCTTTGGGAGGATGAAGACTGGGTTCAATTCCCAGCACCCCGATAATGAATATTAAATGCGGGCGTCGTATAATGGTTATTATCTAGCCCTTCCAAGGCTATGATGAGGGTTCGATTCCCTTCGCCCGCTCAAACAAAAAACCCCTGCCAGATTTGGTAGGGGCTGTTTGTTTATTTTGCGTACTCTATCATCCTTTTTTCCCTGATTACCGTGACCTTAATTTCTCCAGGATATCTTAATTCCTCCTGGATTTTTCTAGCAATTTCTTTTGCCAGATTCTTTGCTTTCCAATCATCTATCTCTTCCGGTCTCACAAAAACCCTGATTTCTCTTCCTGCCTGCAGGGCCCAGGCCCTTTCCACCCCGGAAAAAGAAGTAGCTACGTTTTCCAGGTCTGATAATCTCTTTAGATAATTCTCTAAGGTATCCTTTCTTGCTCCAGGTCTGGTACCAGATATCTGGTCAGCCACCTGGACGAGAACAGATTCAATGCTTTTAGACGGGTATTCTCCATGATGAGATTTCATGGCATCGATTATTTCCTTGTCTATCTTAAATTTTTCCAATATCTTAATTCCAATGTCAACGTGGGAGCCCTCAATCTGATGGTCAACCGCTTTTCCAATGTCATGGAACAAACCTGCTTTTTTACAGATTAAAGGATCAGCCCCCATTTCTTCAGCCAGAAAAGAAGATAGATAAGCTACCTCGATTGAATGGAGCAAGACATTTTGACCGTAACTGGTCCTGAATCTCAATCTTCCCAGTAATTGAATGAGTCTGGGGTTTAATCCCACCAGACCCAATTCATACACAGAGGCTTCTCCAGCTTTTTTAATTTGACTGTTTATTTCTTTTTTTGCTTCCTTCACTTTTTCTTCAATCCTGGCTGGCTGGATTCTTCCGTCTAAAATCAGTTTTTCTAGAGCTGTCTTAGCCACCTGTCTTCTGATAGGGTCAAAACCTGAGATTACTATTGCTTCCGGGGTTTCATCAATAATTAATTCTACTCCGGTTAATCTCTCAAAGGCTCTGATGTTCCTCCCTTCTTTACCAATTATTCTTCCTTTTATGTCTTCATTTGGTAAAGAAACAGTACTGGTGGTAATTTCTTGAGCCTGGGGAAGGGCATATTTTTGAATGGCCGTGGCCAGGATACCCTTGGCCTTTCTTTCAAACCTTTCATATCCTTCGTTTTCCATCTTACTTATCCTTTCCAGCATATCTGTTTGATATTCTTTTTCCAGGGTTTTAAATAATTCAGCTTTAGCTTCTTTCCTGCTCAAACCAGAAACTTTTTCTAATTCTTTAACGGCTGTATCTTTTAATTCTTCTAAGGATGATTTAATCTTTTTTAATTTCTCAATCTTTTCTTGGAAATCTTTTCGTTTTACTTCAAAATCAGAAAGTTTTCTATCCAAGATACTTTCTCTTTTTGACAACAGCTGCTCGGCTTTAAAAAGCCTTTTTCTTCTGACTTCCTCTTCTTTTTTTATTTGCCTGAGGATTAGAGAAGCTTTTTCTTTTGATCGAGACAAGACTCCTTCAGACTCCCTTGTTGCTTTCTCGATTCTCTTTTGAATCTTTGACTCGATTGTTTTCCAGTCTTTTTTGGCAATTGATTGACGGGCATAATACCCTAAAATTGAACCTATTGAAAGGGAAAATATTCCCAGAATTAATTGGGTTAACTGACTCATAATTTAAAGTAAGAAATTGGCTATTTCGCATAATTTAACTGGTCTCCAAAACTGTTTTGCAATTTTGGAAAAATTATCTAAATAAATCCAAAGTCCAAAGTTATTTTCTACGATATATAAATATATCAAATGTCTTTCAAAAAATCAACCCTGTTTGACAGGGTCAGGATATATGGATGTTTAACCGAGACAGTAATTTAACTGCCCAGAGCGCCTTTTATTACAGCAGGCAGTCCTTTAGCAAATAAGATAATAGCTAGGGCAATGACTGTCCAGAGAATTATTGTTTTAGCTTTAGCTATTGCCCCGGCATCACCCCGATTGAATATCATTAAAAAAGCAGCATAAATAAACAAGATAGGGGCAATGGCAAAGGCCAGAACAAAAAGGAAGTTTATTAGAGCATCTATTGCCTCCCAGAGACTCCCAGCTTTTAAAGGATTGAAAAGGTCTATGGGACCCCCTCCATTGTCTATAGGAGGAGCAGGCGGCATTTCAGAACTGAAAGAATAGACCGGAGAGGAATCAATGAGATTCCCGTTTGCATCGTAGGCAGTAATATTCCACTGATATGGTGTTAGGTAGTCTATGTCCCCGGCAGTTAAATTCAGAAAATAAAAATAACAGAATCCGTCGCCGGGACAGACATTGTAAGCCTGGATATTATCTTCTGATTGGGTAAATTGATCAATGTCCAAGATATACTTTGTTGCTCCCCCTGCATGCTCCCATTTAAAATAACCATCAACCGGAACATTAGCTGCCCCATTAGGGGGATTTATCAAACCTAAAGGAAGAGCCAGACAAATCTCAGCAAAGATTAAACCTAAAACTACCACTAAAACCTTTTTATATACCTTATTTGGCATTATTGTCATAATAACATTTTTTAATCTTCAACAATAGTTACCCAGGCGGTTGAGCAGTCATTTCCCCTGATTTGATTATCAGAAACAGAAACGTTTGGCTCAAAAATACCTGTTTTTTCATAAAAATGGACAGGATTTTGTTCAATTGAAGTTTTATTGTCACCAAAATCCCAGAGATAAAAAATTTGATCTTCTTCTAAATCAATAGCTATCACATTAAACTGAAACCCGGTTTGGCTGGTTCCTTGGGTGGGATTAACTCTGCAAGAAGAGATTTGAGGAGGGTGATTGGTTGCAACCTTTATTTTAACCAGTTCTCCAGAACCTATGTTCTTAGCAATATCAGAACAAACAAATCTAACAAAAAAATCTCCTTCTTTGTCAAAACTGTGATTTAAAGAAATATTACATTGCTCTTCATTTTCACAGGGTATGGGTGAAATTGTGACAGGGGTATCAAGGGGTTTTCCATTAATATAAAACCAGCAACCTGTAATCTTGCTGTTGTCAGATACAGTGGTATTAAAAACATGCTCTTGATTCAGTTCAAGGTTTTGATTGACAACAATTTTTTGAACCTCAGGCTTTATTAAATCAATATTAAAGACCTTGCTCTTCCATCCTGAATCATTGCCAGCCTGATCAAAAGCCCTAGTTGAAACCTTGCATTTTCCCAGAGATACATTGTCTTTTGAATAAGAAGAAGAACAGGTTTTTTCCAGACCAACAGGTATGGTTATATCAACAGGATCACACTTTCTGAAACCCAGCCTAGCCTGGTCGGTTCCCAGATCCACAATAAGGTACTGGCAGCCCTTTTTTCTGGCTATAAAATCTACCAATCCAGACCCTATATCAGAATCATCAATAGTCACCTGAAAATCCTTATTCCACCAGGATTTATTTTCTGGTGAAACAATGGCAGTGGAAGGCGGAATCCTATCTTTTTTAACCTCTTCTGGCAATTCATCCCCATCAATGCGGTCAGGGGATTTTACAAAGAATATAAAATAAACAAAAAGCCCTATTATAACAAGGGCTAAAAATATCAACCAGAATTTTTTAGAAGTCCAGAACTTTTTCATTAAATTTTTACTTTTTTGTTTTAATTATCTCGTCAATAAGACCGTATTCTTTGGCTTCCTCAACCGAAAGATAGAAATCACGGTCAGTATCTTTTTCAATTCTTCCCAGCTTTTGACCTGTGTGTTTAGCCAATATCTTATTTACCCTTTCTTTGAGTTTAATGATGTGTTTGGCTGTAATTTCAATTTCTACTGCAGCTCCTCCTAACCCGCTTACAGCTACCTGGTGGAGCAATATCTGGGCATTGGGCAGAGCAAATCTCTTTCCTTTTGTTCCAGCTGCCAGCAAGACGGCTGCCCCTGAAGCTGCAGATCCCACGCAGACCGTGGAAACAGAACATTTTATATACTGCATGGTATCGTAAATAGCTAAAGCTGAGGTAAGGACTCCGCCTGGTGAATTTATGTATAACTGGATGTCTTTTTTAGGGTCTTTTGATGCTAAAAAAAGCATTTGGGCAATAACAGAGTTGGCTACTGGATCAATAATAGGACCCCCCAGGAAAATAATCCTTTCTTTTAAAAGTCTTGAATAGATATCATAGGCTCTTTCTCCGTATTTTGTTTTTTCAATAATAGTGGGAATTAAGCTCATATGTGGTGATAAGGCATTATTATAGAGATTTTAGCAAAAATTTAAAAATTAATAAAGTTATTTTTTTGCTTTTTTTTGTTTTTTCTTGGTTTTTCTTTTCTTTTTAGTTTTTTCTTCTTTTTTAACTTCCTCTTTTTCTTCTTTCTCTTCCTGGGTATCAGGACTCCTGACATCTATTTTCCATCCAGTAAGTTTTGCTGCCAATCTGACATTTTGACCATTTTTACCAATAGCTAGAGACAATTGGTCTTCAGGGACAACAGCCAAGGCTTTGTTTTTAGGTAGAATCTTGACCTCCAAAACCTTTGCCGGGCTTAAAGAATTGGTGATATATTGTTTGGGATCCTCTGAATACTCAATAATATCGATTTTTTCTCCTCCTAATTCATTAATCACCACCTGAACCCTGGTTCCTCTTTGACCCACAGCAGCTCCTATGGGATCAATGCTTTCTTCGGTTGAGGCAACAGCAATCTTTGTTCTTGAGCCTGCTTCTCTGGCTATTGATTTAATGATTACTGCCCCTGAAGAGATTTCTGGAACCTCTAGTTCAAATAGCCTGGAAACTAATTTGGGATAAGCCCTGGACAGGAAAATCTTAGGACCCCTGGGCGTTTCTTCAACCCCTAAGACATAAACCTTTAATCTTTGGCCTGGCCTGTAAAACTCTCCTGGAATCTGTTCTTCTCTTGAAAGCACTCCCAGTGTTTTACCAATGTCTAAAATAATATTTCTTCCTTCTATTCTTTGAACGATTCCAGAAATAATCTGTTCTTCTTTTGATTTATATTCATCAAAAATGCTCTTTTTTTCTGCTTCTCTGATTCTTTGCATTATTACCTGTTTTGCTGTTTGAGCTGCAATCCGGCCGTAATCTTTCTGGGTTTTAAGGGGGATGATTAATTCTTCCCCTGATTTAATTTTTGACTTTATTTTTTTAGCCTCCTGGAGCATGATATGTTTTTCTGGATTGAAGCGAATCTTTTTTTCACCTTCTTTTTTCTCTTTTAGTTCAACTAATTCTTTTTCAGAATAAATCATGTCTTTGTCTGCCACTAATTTTACCTGCCAGAATTTAACCTCTCCTGATTCTGGATTAAGCTTTGCTTTAATGACCTGCCCCTTTTTCCCATAATCTTTTTTATAGGCAGCAGCTAAGGCCTGTTCAATGGTTTCAATAATCTTTTCCGAAGAAAGACCTTTTTCCTCTGCAATCTGGGCAATGGCAGATGTAAACATTTTAATATCCATAGCTTTTTATTTAAATTATATTTTTACTGCTTTATTTTTAAAAAATGTCCGTGTTTAACGGACTGTTTTCAGTTTATCAAAGTTTATCTTTTTGTCAATTTTCTGATTATTCTTTTTATTCTTAATTCCAGATAAGATTTGTCATCATCAAAGATTAAACGGTTTCTTAATAAAACACCTTTGTTTTGAGCCTTTTTAATTTCTTCTATGGGACTTAATCTTTTAATGAAAATAGGTATTAATGATATTAAACCCAGCAGTCCTCCTGTCTCAAGCTGGTTTTGACAGATTGACAAGACTATGAAGGTTATTAAAAATAAGATGGTGCCAATGGAAGCATTCCAGACCAAAGCTAGTATAATAGGGACAATTAAAGAAAGCCCCAGTATCCTGGTTGAAAGAGATAAGGCAGCCCCTACAAAGGTTCCGATTCCCCTGCCGCCTGCAAACCTTAAAAAGCAGGACCAGTTGTGACCGGTTACAGCAGCTACCCCTGACAGAACCTGAATCAAGACAGGCAAGCCAAGACACTGGGCTGCCATTACAGCTAAGAATCCCTTACCTACATCAAGGAATCCGGTCAATACTCCCTGCCACTTACCGATGTTCTTGAACACATTGGAACCAGAGGTCTTTCTCCAGCCCACCTCCAGGATATTCTTTTTGGTTGAAAGCCTGGTGATTATATATCCAAAAGGAATGGAACCTAAGACATATGAGAAGATAATCCAGAAAAGATTGAAATAATTTTCCATAAACTAAAAAAATGAAAAGGTTAAAAATATTGTTTAAATACCTGGTCTCGAATTTTAAAGGGGTATGTTTCCGTGTTTTCTGGCAATCTTACTTTCTCTTTTATTGACAAGGGATTCCAGACACTTGATTAAAACAATCCTGGTGTCTTTGGGATGAATAATCATATCCACTTGGCCGAGTTTGGCTGCCTGGTAAGGATTGAGAAAGTATTCTTTTAGTTCTTGAATTTTTTCTTTCTCCAGTTTTTTTGGATCTTTGCTTTTTAATAATTCTTTCTTGTAAATGATTCTTGCTGCTTGTTCTGGACCCATTACTGCAATCTGAGCTGATGGCCAGGCAATAACAATGTCATATCCCAGGTGTCTTGAAGCCAAAGCAATATATGCTCCCCCAAAAGCCTTTCTTAAAATTAAGCTGATTTTAGGAACAGTAGCTTCAGCAAAAGCATACAAGACCTTGGCACCATGGCGGATGATTCCTTTCTTTTCCTGGTTGGTGCCAGGAAGATAACCAGGTGTATCCACCAGATTGATTAAAGGAATGTTGAATGAATCACAGAACCTGACAAAACGAGCAATCTTATCAGAGGAATTAATATCAAGGGTGCCGGCCATAAATTTTGTTTGGTTTGCCACAATACCAACCACAGATCCTCCCAGTCTGGCAAAACCTATTATTGCGTTTAAGGCAAACCGGGATTGGATTTCAAAGAAAGACTTCTTATCAAAAACCTCTTCAATTAATTCTTTCATGTCATAGCTTTTTTCTTCTTTTTCCGGCACTATTTCCTGTAATCTGTAGTTTTCTTCTCTTTCAAAGAACTCAGCTAATATGCTTCTTTCTTTTGGAGGATCTTCCAGATTATTTTGAGGCAGATAAGAAAGAATCTTTTTTACTGCAAAAAAACACTCTTTTTCAGAGTCAAAAGAAAAATGAGCGCAACCACTTTTTGAATTGTGGACATTGGCACCTCCTAAATCTTCAAAAGAAATCTTTTCTCCGGTTACTCCTTTAATGACCTCAGGTCCTGTGATATACATCTGGGAGATTCCCTGGACCATGAAGATAAAGTCTGACAGGCCAGGAGTATAACAGGCCCCTCCAGCTGAGGGTCCCACAATTACAGAGATTTGAGGAATAACCCCGGAAGCCTTAATCATTGCCCTAAAGATGGCAGCATAACCATCAAGACTGGATATGCCTTCCTGTATCCTGGCTCCACCTGAATCAATGATACCTGTTACAGGACATCCATTTTTTCTAGCCAGATTAATGATCTTTACAATCTTTTTAGCATGCATTTCGCCCAGAGACCCTCCTATCTTTGAAAAATCCTGGCTATAAACATAAATCTGGTTGTTATTCACTTTTCCAAAACCAGTAATTACTGCATCCCCTGGAAACTTTTTCTTATCCAATCCAAAATTATTAAACCTGGTTTCAACAAAAGGATCCAGTTCAACAAAACTGCCTGGATCCAAGAGCAGGTTGATTCTTTCCCTGGCAGTCAGTTTTCCTTTCTGGCGCTGCTTTTCAATCAGCTCGGGATTTTCCAGGTCTTTTATTTTTTTGTTTAATTTCTCCCTTTCTTTTTCAAAAGCCATATTTTTATTCACTGATTGTTTTCAGTTGTTTTTTAATATATTTTACAATTTCCTTCAAGACCTTTTCATTATCTATTCTTTTACCTAATTCTATTTTAAGGGATGTGGCAATATTTTCCAGTTCTTTTGGAAATGTATCAATATTGGTGTTTAAACCAATGCCCATTATTGAGAATTTAACATCTGAACCCACTACTGTTTCAGTTAAGATGCCAGCTATCTTTTTTTGGTTAAGATAAACATCGTTTGGCAGTTTTATAAAGGGTTCCACCTTAAACCTTTCTTTTATTACCTTTGCCACCACAAAGGCAGCCAGGAGGGTAAGGGTCTGCAAATCATCAATAGTGCTTTTGGGCAGAATGATTGAAAAATAAAGGCCGCCCTTTGGAGAAAACCAGTAATTTTTCTTTCTGCCGTATCCAGCAGTTTGTTCTTGAGCCAAGACAACCAGCCAGGGTTCAGGTTTTAGTTTTTTTACCAAGGTGTTTGTTGAAGAAACACGTTTATATCTTTTTATTTTCATTATTCCAAAACAATTAAAATATCCCCTTCTTTGACCTTTTGGTCTTTTTTGACAGAGACCTTTTTTACCCTTCCTTCAAAGTCAGAGATTATTTCATTTTCCATTTTCATTGCTGACAATAAAATAACTTTTTTACCTTTTTTAATAACATCCTTTTCTTTGACAAAAACCTCTGAGATTATTCCGGCAATGGGAGCTTTAATCCTCTTTTCCTTAAAATCTCTTTTAGGAAGAGAGGATTTAGCAACCAAAACCTTTTCTTCTTCTTTTTTTTGTTTAAAAACAAATTCCTCTCCTTGTACTCTTATTTTTACCGTGTCTCTGTCTGTTTCTTGGATTTCAACAGTATATTCCTTCCCCTTTATGTTTAACTTCAGCTTCATAATTCTTCTTTGAACATTTTTAATCTTTCTGCCATTACCCAGTTTGAGACAAGACTCCTTTTTTCAGGCAGGGTTTTGTCCAACCTCAGGCTTTTATAAATCTGAAAGACTATTTGGGCAATTTCTTTTTTCTCCATATCCTTTATTTTAACAGGCATTCTGATGCAGGGCTGGGGTGACAATTTTTCCAGGATATTGCTTTTTTCAATAAAATTGGTGGTAAAGTTTCCTTTTAGAAAATCTTCATTCTTTAAAAGAAGCTTGAATAAGGGAATGGTGGTTGGAACGCCCTCAATAACTATTTCATCTAAAGCCCTTTTTAATCGAGAAATAGCTTCCTTTCTTGTTTTTCCATGAGCAATAACTTTTGCCAAAAGGGAATCAAAATAAGGATAAATCTCCTGTCCTTCATGTAAAAAAGTATGCAAGAAGATTCTTTGACCTCCAGGGGGAATATATTTTTGGATTATTCCCGGGTTGGGCCGGAAATTCTTTTTGGGATCTTCGGCATTAATTCTTGCTTCCATTGCCCATCCATTAAAGAAGATATCATCTTGAGAAAAAGGAATACCCTGGCCCTGGGCAATCCTTATCTGCTGTTCTACTATGTCAATGCCGGTTACAGCTTCAGTCACAGGATGTTCTACCTGGAGCCTAGGATTGACTTCTAAGAAATAAAGATTTTTATTCTCATCTGCCAGGAATTCAACCGTACCTGCCCCTTGATATCTTAAGTATTTACCCAAATTTACTGCCAACATTCTTATTTTTTTTCTTTCTTGTTCATCAAGAAAAGGAGAGGGTGCTTCTTCAAACAGTTTTTGGAACCTTCTTTGAATGGTGCATTCCCTTTCTCCTAAATGAACGACCTTATTTCTGTCTCCCAATATCTGAACCTCGATATGTCTTGCATTAGGAAGGTGTTTTTCAAGAAAGAAATCTGTTTCAGAAAAAGCTGTAGCTATCTGTCTTTGGATTCCAGCTGATATGGTGAAAAGGTCTCCAAAATCAATCTTACCATTGATTACCCGAATGCCAATTCCTCCTCCTCCTTTCTGGGCTTTTAAAATAAAAGGAGGTTTAATCTCTTTCACCCATTTCACCAAATCCTTTTTTGTTTTAATCGGGCCCTTGCTGGCCGGCAGGGTGGGAATACCCATTTTTCGGGCTATCTTTTTTGCTTCAATTTTATCTTCCAGTTTTTTTAAAGTCTTAAAATGAGGTCCAATAAACCAGATTTTCTTCTTCTGGCAGAGCTTGGCAAACCTCCAGTTTTCAGCCAAAAATCCGTAACCTGGATGAATGGCATCAGCCCTGGCTTTTTTGGCAATTTCAATAATCTTTTTCTTGTCGAGATAACCTGCTGCCCCTTCTTTTTCCAAAAAATAATATTCGTCAGCCAGCCTTGTTTCAAGGAAGTTTTGTTCTTGGCCTGGCAAGGGACAGAGAGCAACTGTTTTAATATCCATTTCCTGGCAGGTCCGGATTATCCGCAGGGCAATCTCGCCCCGATTGGCAATGAGAATTTTTTTAATTGTCATAGATATAAGATTTTTGAGACAGCTTGGATATTTCCTGCATTATTTTATTGGTAATGTCTCTTAAAAACATGTGGTATTTTTCTTGATTATTTTCTGTCTGGTTTAACAGTTTTCTTTCTTCTGAAAAACACAGAGGTTTCCCTATTTCAATTATTCTTTTAAGTGAATTTTCTGCCTTCCTTATTCCAAAAGGAATTACAGGGACCCCTGATTTGAGAGCTAATTCTGCAACGCCGGTCTTTCCCTTCAAGAGCTTTTTTCTGGAATTAGTATTCCCTTCTGGAAAAAGAACGACAATCTTTTTATTTTCCAGGTTTTTGATTATTTTTTTAATAATACCTTCCCTTTCTCCCCTTTTCCTGTTTATCACAATAGCACCAGAAGAATAATAAAGAAGCCCTGACTGCAGCAAGGTCTTAAGATTATCCATGGCAGCAACAAAACGCAGGTCTCTTGTTCTTTCTTTTAAGATATCTCCTATAAACCAATAATCCAGACTATTGATGTGGTTTGAGGCAATAATAAAACTGTTCCCTTTGGGAATATTTTCCTTTCCTTTTATTTCCCGGGTAAAAAGACCTGCAACAGGAAAAAGAAATAATTTACAAAGATAAACAAAAAAAGTTTTCATGATTAGTATTAAATCGTTAAATTAAACCTTATTAGTCTAGTTCTGATTTCAAAGAAGCAATTTTTTCCATCACCTTGTCTGTAATCTTAACAAGAATCTCTTTGTTTTCTTCGGAATCCTGACTAATCTTTTTTATTCTTTCAAGCTCTTTTGTAAAATAAAGGGGTTTGCCAATATTGATTTTAATCAACCTTTCTATTTTTAGTTTTCCTCCAGGAGGCATAAGCTCGAAGGTTCCTTTAATTGCCATGGGCAAAATAGGAACGCCTGTTTCCAGAAAAATCTTGGCTATTCCCCATTTACCCTTGCTCATTTCACCTGTTCTGGTCCTCGTGCCTTCAGGATAGATTATAAGACTGTCTCCTTTTTTTAAAACCTCAATGGCTTCTGTTACTACTTTTTTCTTTGATTCCTCCTTTTTCCTGTTTAAACGGATGACCCCGGCAATGAAATACAGGATATATAAAGACAGTTTGGTAAAGCCCTTATAGGTATCGGTCTGGCCAATAAAGTGATATCTCCTGGGAACACAGATATAAGCTGTGACCAACTCATCTAAATGACTCTGATGGTTTGTGGCCAGGATAAAATTTCCCCTGGGAATATTCTTCCATCCCCTCACTTCTTTTATGAATAATCTTTTAACAATAGGAGCAAGAAAGATTTTACAAAACCAAGAGACTGCCCTGTTCATAATTTCTCTGCTGTTTCTTTCATGATTTTTGTGGAATCTTTTATGATACCCTCTATTATTTCCTTACAGCTTTTAATTTCAGAGATTCCTCCAGCACAAAGCCCGCAGAGCAGTGGGGCCTGGGATATGTTTCCGTTTGCTATCTTTGAACTGGAAAATTTATCTGCACTTAGTTCCTCGGGAAAGGGATTTTTCTCCTCCAGTTTTTGAACCCTTTTGGTCAGTTCGTTTTCTATTGCCCTTACCGGATGACCGGTAAACCTTGCCACCACAACAATATTTTCATCGCTTGCCTCTAAAACAGCCTTTTTATAATTCTCATGAATCTGGCATTCCTTGCTGGCTAAAAACCTTGTTCCCATCTGGACTCCATCAGCCCCCAACAAAAAGACAGCAGCAGTGGTTTTTCCGTCATAAATACCTCCAGCAGCAATCAAAGGAATCTTTTGTATTGCTTTTTTTGCCTGAGGAATGAGAACCATTGTGGTGATTTTGCCAATGTGGCCTCCAGACTCAAGTCCTTCCATTACCACGGCATCAGCTCCGTTTTGCTCCATCTTTTTAGCCAATCTTACTAAAGAAACCACAGGGATAATTTTAATTCCCACTTTCTTCAAATAGGGGAATAAGGCAAGGGGATTGCCTCCTCCAGTGAAAACAACAGGAATCTTTTGTTTAATCACCACTTTTATTAATTCAGCCACCTTTGGATTTTGCATTAAGAGATTAACCCCAAATGGTTTATCGGTCAGACTCTTTGTCTTTTTAATCTCTTGTTCAAGCCAGTCAGGAGGAAGGAACCCAGAACCAATGACCCCCAGTCCCCCGGCATTGGAGACAGCTGAAACCAGGGCTGAATCTGAAACCCCGGCCATCCCCCCCTGGATGATGGGATATTTAATGTTTAAGAGTTGGGTGAGTTTAGTACTGAACATGTTATTTATAGATTTGATTCAGGTTAAATTTTTTATGTGGTTTAAAAACAATACAATCTTTAAGAGATAATGAGCAAGGGTTGATGTTTTAAGATTTCATTTGTCTCTGTTACCAATTCCTGAATTAGTTCTTTTACTGAGACTATTTTATTAACCCTCCAGACATTGGAACCTGCAAAAACCAATCCATTTTCCAGGTCGCCTTTCCGGGCATTTTCTAAAACTTCCAGGATACAATAGCTTTTATCACAAACTATTCCTATACACCCCTCGCATTTTTTGGGGTCTGGTTTTGGCGCTTTCCCTTCTAAAATCTTTTTAACCAAAGGAGTTTTAATCGCCCTGCCCGGTAATCCAACAGGAGAATGAATAATCACAACATCTTCTTTCTTAGCTCTCAGGTAGGCCTCTTTAAATTTTTGATGGACATCGCATTCCTTGGTTGCCACAAATCTGGTTGCCATCTGAACCCCTTTGGCTCCTGCCCTTAACATTTCTACAATGTCTTTTCCATCATATATGCCTCCAGCAGCAATTACAGGGGTCTTGACTTCTTTTACCACCTCTTTGACAATATCAATGGTTTTTCTGAAAGGATGGCCCTTTGGAAATCCGAGGTGGCCTCCGGCGTCCATTCCCTCAACAACTATGGCTGCTGCCCCCATAGCTTCTCCTTTTTTGGCAACCTTGACAGATGAAGCCATTGAGAATATGGGAACATTGTATTTTCTCCCTAAATCAAAAATATCTTCTCTAAATCCTGCCCCCTGAATAATTAAATCAACCCTTTCTTCCATGGCTGCTTTCACCAATTTAATAAAGTGGCTTGCTACACCCATGATATTTATTCCAATAATTCCTTTGGGTCCGGCAATCTTTCTAGCCTGTCTTATTTCTGATTTAACCTCATTTGGGTCTTGCATTCCAGAAACAGCAACAATACCCACTGCCCCTTGTTTAGCCACGTTTCCAGCTAAATTATGCAATGAGACCCTTACTGCCATTCCTCCCTGGATAATGGGAATCTTGGCAAAAATGTTTCCAATCCTTAAAGGAGGCAGTTTTGTTTGGGTCAGGGGTTTTCCCTGTCTTTCCCTCAGGTGTTTTTCTTTAAACTCATGTTTGTCCACAACAGCAACCGTAAACCTTACTTCACATTTTTTCTCGTCTTTCACAAATGCCTTTCCTTTAAAATTAGCAATTTTATAACCATAAAATCCCAGAAGTTTAACCTCATATTTTATTTTGTCTCCAGGAAAAATGGGTTTGTCAAACTGGGCACTTCTCACTCGATAAGCCAGGAGATGTTTTTGTTTATGACCCTCTCCCATTTCCTTTCTTAAGAGTATGCTTCCTGTCTGGGCCATTCCTTCTACAAGCAAGACACCTGGCATAATTGGAAAATCAGTGAAATGACCTTTAAAGTAAGGGTCTTTAACAGAAGTGTATTTATAAGCAACAATGGTATTTCCTTTGATATCCTCTACCTCATCCACCCATAAAAAAGGATCGTCATAAGGAATGATTTTTTTAATTTGGTCTTTATTCATCATCATATTGTCAATCCTCCATTAATATTAATGACAGTCCCTGTTATGAAATCTGCTTTTTCTGAAGCCAAAAAAGCAACCAATTCAGCTATTTCTTCTGGTTTGCCAAATCTAGCCAGGGGAGTTATTTTTTTTACCTGCATCTTAAATCCTTCTGGTAGGTTTTCGGTAAGCCTGGTTTCAATAAAACCTGGGGCTATAGCATTTACCGTTACCTTGAATCTTCCCAATTCCTTGGCTAGAGATTTGGTAAAACCAATAATGCCTGCTTTGGCTGCAGCATAGTTTGTTTGACCGAAATTTCCCACCTGGCCGACCAGAGAAGACATATTAATAATTTTTCCCTGGTTTTGAATAATTAAAGGCAGGCTGGCCTTGGCACAGTTGAATACGCCTGTTAAATCAATGTCAATTACCTTTTGCCAGTCTTCTTTTGTCATTTTTGCCAGGGTTTTATCTTTACAGATTCCTGCATTATTGACCAGGACATTCAATCTACCGAAGTCTTTTTGTATCTGCTGGACCATTCTTTCCACTTCTTCTAGTTTTGAAACATCAGCTAAAAAATACCGGGCTTTCCCTCCTTTTTTCTCAACCTCTTGTTTTAGTGCTTTTAAATTGTCTTCCTGGCTGGATATGTCATTTAAAGCCACTTCAGCTTCCAGAGAAGCAAATTTTAAAGCAATAGCCCTGCCAATTCCTTGGGAAGAACCAGTGATTAAAACAACTTTATTTTTAAACATAATGAATATATATAATGTAGCTTGGTTTCTACGACCTTAAAGTTATAATGTTTTGGCCTTTGTTTTTTCAAAAACCATTCTGTTAAAAGATAAGATTAAACCTGCTAAAAATATCTTTAATGTATCTCCTAAAATAAAAGGATAGAGACCGACAGTTAATATTTTTGAAATTCCGACAAATCTTGCTAACCACAAAAGCCCGGGAATATAAATAACAATGTTTCCAGCCAGCATTATCAGGACAGCTGTAGCAGTATTTCTGTTCCATCCTTTTTCAACCAAACCTCCGGTTAAATAGGCAGCCAATACAAACCCCAGGATATAGCCGAAGGTGGGACTCAGGATATATATTAATCCCCCTCCCCGGGAAAACCAGGGAAGGCCGATTAATCCTGCCATCAGATAAGTGAGTTGGCAAGCTGCTCCTTTTTTCTGCCCTAATAAAGCTCCGCTCAAGAGAACCACCACTGTCTGCATGGTTAGAGGAACCAGACCTATTTCAATCTTTAATTTAGCAGAGATGCCCGTTAAAATGGCAAAACCCAGAACCAACACAATATCTTTTGCCAATACCAAAACCTTGTCTTTAATCTCTGGCAAGACTGTTTCAATCAATATTGGATTTTTAGCATTAGAATTTTTCAACATCATATTGCAGTTCCTCAACCTGTCTTCCTATCACCGGAATATCTTCGATTTTAATACTTTTAAGGTATCTTGGCAAATCTTTTATCATTGTGATTTCAGCAAAAACCCTGTCTATATTAAAAGAATTAAAGCCAGCTAATATCAAGCCCAGAAGAGTGGTATAGCCGGTTGATCTCTGAATTGATATTGCTTCAGCCACGGTTAAATAATCAGGCAGAATATCTTGGATTTTTCTTAGCAAATCTTGATATTCATGAAGATATGTTAGAGAAAGATAGGATTCTTTTTTGAGAAACTTAAAAACATTTTGCCCGGCTCCCTTTATTTTTAATTTTGGATCAATCTTTAATATAGGTAGATTAATTATCAAATCATTGTTAAAGAGTTCTTGGGAAATCTCAAATACAATACCGTCTTTTTCTTTTTTTATAAAATTCGTTTTAGCCAGATCCAAAGGAGTGATTGTATTTTTAAGACAAACAGCCAATAGCTGAGATTTTTGGGCAGAAGCTTCAATGGGAAAATCATTAAAACTCTGGGAAGCTACCTTAATGTTTTTAGGACTGACTCCTCTCTCAATTAAATACTTAATCATGCCTTCTAAGAACTGAGGACTGGTATTTTGGGCAAAATGGGGATGTTTGGGAACAATAAGGGTGGGCAAAATCAGAATCCTGGAATTTTGATTAATTGCAGGTTTCCCTATTAAATCAATGACTTTTTCCATTGCTTCCAATATGTCATATTTTACCCGCCAGATTGAAACAGCTTCTTTTTTTTGAACAGGTTCTAATCTCAATTCCTCGCCCTCTTTGTGTTCTTTAACTGATTTATGGCTCCATTTGTTGCCTTTTTCATCTTCCAATAGCAGGACAAAATAAGGCACTGTGGGGTGGGAGATTGTAGGAATGTTAACCTTGGAAACACCGATTACCGTCATCTTTTTACTTTTAACCCTTTTCAACTTTAAAAAACAATCAGGACATTTCTTGATTGGATACTGCCAGGTATTTTTACATTTTGAACATTGATAAAAAGCCATAATTGATTTAAGATGATTCTATGGAAACTCTTCTTTTGCCAGAAAAACTTAGACTAGAATTAAGAAAGATTTGGGGAATACCCATATTTGGAGATGAAAAGAAAGTCATTAAAGAATATGAAAGGATTGTTAAGAATAAAAAATTTAAAAAAATAATTACTGTTGGGGACCGCTGTTCTTTAAGTCTTTCTTCTGATGTTAAGATTTTTGACGGAAAAATCAATAGGAAGAGAATAAAGAAATTTCCACCTTTTTCCCTCAGGTGTTCAAATCCGCCGGGAACCATTCAAAAAGAGGTCTGGACAGTAATTGAAAAAGCAATTAAAGAAAACAAGAATGTTTTTATTGACGGTGAGGAAGATCTCCTGGTGATACCAGCTGTCTTGCTTTCAGAAGAAAACAATGCTGTGGTCTATGGTTTTTTAGACAAAGGAATTTGTTTAATCGAGGTTTCTAGAGGAATAAAAAAAAGCTTAAAAGAACTTTTAAAAAGATTTCAAACTAAATAGTTTTTTTAAGAATGTGAACGGTAACGCTGCCCCCTGTTCCGCCAATATTATGACACAATCCAATCTCAGGAGCAGGATTTATCTGTCTTTCACCGCATCTCCCCCGCATCTGACTAACAATCTCGTATATCTGGGCCAGACCAGAAACAGAGATGGGATGGCCTTTGGCTTTCAAGCCTCCTGAGGTATTGATGGGTAATTTACCTTCTAAATTCACCTTACCTGACCTTATTAATTCTGCTCCCTTTCCTATCTGAGCAAATCCCAAATCCTCATAAGAGAATAATTCTACTGAAGTAAAGGCATCATGAACCTCGGCAACCTCAATGTCTTCTGGTCTTAGCCCTGCTTGTTCAAAAGCCTGTTTTGCCGCTATCCTTGTGGCTTTAAAATGATGGGTTTGTTTTCTTCCAAAGGTTAAGAGATAATCAGTGGCAAAACCAGAACCGATAATCTCAATGTCGGTTTTTTCTTTTGAAAGAATGACAGCTCCCCCTCCATTAACAGACAGAGAGCAATCCAGCAGCCGCAGGGGCGAGGTAACAACAGGAGAATTCTTAATCTTTTCTAGAGAAACAGGACGTTTATAATAATAGGCTTTGGGGTTTAAGACAGCATTCTTATGATTCTTGAAAGCAATTAAAGCTAAATCATCCATGGTGGCCTTGTATCTTTTCATATATTGTTGCCACACCAAGGCATTCTGGACCGGAAAGAGCAATCCTTCTGGTTGTTCAATTACCCTTTCTGCTGCAGACAGTATCCAGTCTACTGTAATCTCGCTGCGATTATCTACCAATTTTTCTCCGCTCACCACCAGGACATTATTAAAGCCAAGGCGATTGGCTGTCCATACTGCTACCCCTCCGCCTGAACAAACAGAAGGGGTTTCAATAATAGGAACATTGGTCTTAAACAGATCAGAAATCAGAGAGACTTTATGGGTCTGGTGTTCGCCGCCAGCAGCACTGGAAATAGCTGACAAGACAATAGCATCAATATCAGAAATTTTCATTCTGGCATCTTCCAGGGCTTCCATGGCAGCTTCAAAAGCCTGCTGCCACCAGGCTTTTTGAGAATAATCAAATTTTGTCAATCCCACCCCTTTTATATACATAATATAGGTAATTTATTTTACTAAATTGCTGCCCATCCGACAATCAAGGTCCCAGGGCCTGCAGCAGAAAATAGAGGAGGGTTTAAAGAGATAAAAGGAACTTCAACCTTTATTTTCCCTTTCAACATTTTCTTTAATTTGTTGGCTGTTTGTAAATTATCGGAATGGTTAATTATGACCCTGATTTTTTTACCCTGTTTTCTTGCTCTTTTACTTTCTTTTAAAATTTTCTTTAATAAGGCTTCGGCCGTATCCTGAGCAAAGACTACCCCCCCCTTTCCAATTACTCCATTTTTTAATTCCATTATGGGATGAAATTTTAATTTTTTCATTCTCCTTATCCAGTTGGCCTGACTCTCAGTGATTCTACCAGAAGCCTCTATCCATTTGGGATCTTCAAAAACAAGATAAAGATGAGTTTTAGATATTTCTTTTTTAAGCTCTTTAATAATCTCATTAATTTCTCTTTGTTCTTGAATTAATTCAATTGCCCTCAAGACTAAAAGTGCCTCACCGGCAGCCCCGCTTAAAGAATCAAGGATAAATATGCTTTTTGGTTTCTGAATCATTGTTTGGGCTTGTTTGGCTGAGTCATAGCATCCTGAAACCTTAGAAGACATGGTAATGCACAAAACCTTGTCAAATTTTTTTAATTGTTTTTTAAAAGCATTGAGATAGGACCCTGGCATTGCCTGAGAAGTCTTTGGAAAGATTTTCATTCCTCTTTTGTCTGCTTCTCTTAACTTTTCATAAATATTCTTTCCTGGCAAATCTTTTTCAGGCGGCCAGTCTAATTTAGCAAAAACCAATTCAATTTGGTATCTCTCAATGATTTTTGGCAAGAGGGTTGATATATCCTCAGTAACAATTCCTATGGAAACCTTTCTAACAGATTCCTCTCCCGCTACTTCTTTTGCCATATCTTCAATTCTTAAACTTTGAATTTGACCTGTCTGTTTGAGAACATTCTTTACTTCGTCTGGATAATCAGTATGGATGTGAATTTTCATTTTATTTCCGCCCTGGACAATATCTATGGAGTTTCCCAGTTTTCTTAATTTTTCTTGAAGTGCTCGTGCCTCAATCTTGGGATTTTCTATTAATGAAACAACTTCATAGCGGTTTGAAAGTAGCTGAACAAATCTTTTTATCTTTTTGAAGCTTTTTCTTCTTTTTTCGCTTTAGCCTGTTTCCTGCCCTTTAATGAATCCAGATAACTTTCTAAAATAATTAAAAAACCCAATCCTCCGGCATCAACAACATTGGCTTTTTTAAAGATTTCCATTTTCTCCCTGGTTTCCAGCAGAGCCTCGCTGGCCTTTTTTTCAGCTTTTTTGAAAACCTCAATAATATCCTTTTCCTTTTCTGCCTCTTGTTTGAATACCGAGGCTGCAGCTTCAATTACATCTAATATTGTTCCTTCTTTGGGGTCTTGGATGCTTTCCCTGGCTCTTTCTGCTCCTTTTTCAAAAGCCAAGGCTATTTTTTTGATATCAACCGGTTCTTTATCCAGTTCAGGCAAAAAACCAGCTAAAAAACCGGTATATATTACACCGGCATTTCCCTGGGCACAGGTTAAGGCTCCATCTAAAATAACTTCTGAAATCTCTTTTAAATCTTTAAACTCTTTTCCTTGAATCGCCTCTTTTATTCCCAGTAAGGTTTTTGTAAGATTGTCTCCTGTGTCCTGGTCTGGTACTGGAAAAATATTGATTTTGTTGATTTCTTCTTTTTCTCTTTCTATTCTTTCATGGGAAAGGAGCATCATTTCCTTCAACTCTTTTTGAGTTAGATATTGCATGAATTATTTAAATTTTTCTTCCAACTCCTTCAAGATTCTAGATGCCAGGTCTTTTCCTCCCAGACCGAAAGCAATGCCCAGAGCAATGGAAATAGTAGCTACCATACCAAAGAATATAGCTAATATCAAAGGAGGAGTAATTCTCAGCTGATACAAGATAGCTAAGATGGCAAAAAACCAGATTATCCAGTAGATTGACCTTCCTAGAAACCTGGAATAAGTTATCTTTTCCTCTTCCAATGTTCCCACCACAAGCTTTTTGGAAAAATCAGCTAAGAACGCAGAAACCACAAAGATTAAAGCAGAAATAAAGATATTGGGAAAGTAAACAATCACCTCTCGTAAGAACTGACTGAGCTGGTTTAAACCCAGTATATCTGAACATGTCATCAGAAAAATAGTAATCACAAACCATTTAACTATTTTACCAAAGAATCTGGAGGCATTAAGCTTGATGTTGGTTTTTAACAAAGCTTCTGTCAGACCTATTCTTCTTAATAACTGATTTAATCTAATCTTATTCAAGAAAGCAACAGAAAGACCTTCTGCTGATTTTGAGACAATGATGCCCAAAAGGAAAAACAGGCTTGCCCAGAAAATTGAAGGCGATATTTGGGTTAAATTTGTCCAAACAAGGTTAATGGTTTCTTGAAACATATTCTATTATTCTACCATCTTGCCTGATGGAGATTCAAGTGATAGCCGAGACGATTAATTAATATATGTAAAAAAAAGGTTAAAGCAAAGATGGTTAACCATACCAGAATATCAATTTGAAAAAAGGGTGTCAAGAAGACTAAACTTCCTATGACATAGTTAATCTGGTCAAAAGGCAAGAATCTGGCTCCTGGTTTCAATCTCAACCTTCTTTTTAAAAAAGCAAAGAAAAGATCGCCAAAGACAGCTCCCCCGGAAATCAAAAATCCAAAGAATAAAATATTGTTTTTTTCATAATTAAACAAAGAGATTCCTTGAATTAAAGAAAATTGATAAAGCCAGGCCTGGAAATAACAGATTAAGATTCCCATTACTATTCCCAAGACAGCTCCCCTCCATGTTTTATGGGAGCCTAAGATAGGTTTTCCTCCAAGCTTTTTATTAGAGTCAATGGGTTTGTCTAGAAAAAGAAAAAGCCCCATCTTTTTAGCCAGAGGAGGAACCATATTGGTAAAGTAAGCTGGAAGAAAGAAATAAAGACAGGAGATAATGAATTGAAAGCTCATAATATTATGTTAGAATAGTAAAATGATATGTGACCTCCATATTCATACTTGTTATTCTTATGATAGCACCTCTTTACCTGAACAAATAGTTGAAAGGGCAATTCAAAAAGGCGTTGATTGTCTGGCCATTACCGACCATAATGAGATAAAGGGAGCTATTGAGACAGCAAGGTATGCTTTGGATAAATCAATCTTAATTATACCAGGAATTGAAGTTAAAAGCAGGGAAGGAGATATTTTAGGTTTAAATGTCAAGGAAGTAATCCCAGACAGATTATCAGCAAGAGAAACCATAAAAAGAATTAAGAAGCAAGGAGGGATGGCAATTATTCCTCATCCCTTTGCCACATTCTATGCTTTTAAAGGAAACTTGGAAGATTTTTTAGATGATATTGATGGTATTGAAGTGTTGAATGCTTCCATTTCCCCTTCAGAGAACAAAAAAGCCCTGGATTTTGCCATAAAAAACAATCTTTGTTTTACAGCAGGTTCAGATGCTCATTTCCCTGATTTCATCGGGAGGACTTATCTCGAGATTCCTGGAGAAAATCTATCTGTTGAACAGGTCTTGGAGGCAATAAAAAACAAAAATGCTAAACTTGGAGGTAAAGAAACAAGTTTTTTTGAAAAAGTAATTGACCACACAAAAAGGAATATTGCCAAATTAAGAATGCTTAAACCAAGAATTTAAACATTTCTATGTTAGCTGAAAAAAAAGAGAAATTTAAGAGGATTGAGATCAAAATAGGAAGGTTTTTTTCAAAACTGGATTGGAACCCAGACCATTATTCTTTACTTTCTCTTTTTTTCGTCATTTTCTCTTTCTATTTTTTAACCAGGATAAACTTAATCTTAGCTTTAATTTTTTTCCTTTTCGCTGTTTTTTTAGACTTGGTTGATGGAGCAGTAGCAAGGATAACCAACAGGGCAACAAAAAAAGGAGCTTATCTTGATACTATCTGTGACCGTTATGTTGAGGGGATTATCTTATTTGGCTTCTTTTTTTTACCCTTACCCTACGTTGTTTTTCCTTCTAAGACATGGATTTTCATTGCTTTTTTCGGTTCTTTAATGACCACCTATGCAAAGGCAGCGGCTAAAGAAAAAGGACTGGTAATCAATGAGTTAAAAAAAGGTTTTTTTGGCAGAGCAGAAAGAATGATTATGATTTGTCTGGCAATGATTTTGGGAATCTTTAATCTTTCCCTGGCAATCTATCCCATAATAATC
>DAOUYT010000002.1 GCA_030665965.1 bacterium | reverse complement strand
AGCTAAATTTGGCAAATCCTTATAATTTGGTTTAGTAATTACTGTGTTGCTTAAGATATACTGCCCTAAATCCTTTAGATTTTTAATTCCTTGAATAGTTTGGTTAAAACTTCCTGGCACCCGGGTTAAATAATCGTGGATTTCAGCCGTGGAACCGTGAAGAGCTGGTGAAAATTCATTAGCACCAGCTTTAATCATTTTTTCGCAAAAACTCTTATAAGCAAATATTCTTCCATTGGTTTGAATCTGAATTGTTTTATAGCCCAAGTCCCTGGCATATTTCACCCACTCTATAAGTTCTTTTCTAATAGTGGGTTCCCCTCCTGTAAAAACAATACCTTCATGGTCTTTAACTTCTTTTTTTAAGATTGCCATTACCTCTTCTGTGGATTTATCGGGACACGCCTCTCTTTTATTACCCTGAACACAGAATCTACAACGATTGTTACATTGAAAGCCCACTTTTAAATCAACTCGTCTCATTGTCATTTGAAAGATACAATATTTATTTATTACAAGAATCTTGATTCTATAAATTAAGGATCTGTATGAAATCTAATAATTTTTTATTTTGTAAAGTAAATAACCCTTAATGTTTATAGATATTATCTCTACTGGCGCCTAAATAGCTTCTCATTAGAAAAAGACAAGGTTCTCTTTTAAATCTACTACCCCTGCTCCAGACTTGGCTACTGTCTCTCCTATTAGATTCTTTAAGGGTTCAAGACACTTTAGCACTTCTGGTCTATCACTCTGTGTTTGAGTTATCGTATCAATCCATTCTTGAGTTACTTTCTCTTCTTTAAAAGATACAGCAAAGAAATAATAATCAGTAAGCCCAGGTGGTATTTCACCTGTAAAAACCCTGCAGTCTACTCTAAAAGAGCGCACTGCCTTATCTATTACTTTGGCGGTTTCAACATCACAGTTTCTTATTTGACCCATAGAAACCAGTTCTTCAGGGAAGTATTTATTTAAATTTGCGGTCTCATAAGCAGGACCAAGCCGGCAAGAAATTTCATAATCATAATTTTCTTTTACAATATGAACTAAATTAATTAAATGGCTTTCGTTTAAATCTGAAAAATCTTGGCCTAGATTTTGGGTAACCAGACCAAGAATCCTATTTAATTCTTCATCTGTAATAGGTGGCAATTCTTCAATTAAAGAATTGTTTTGAGTAGGGTATTGAGGAGAGAATACAGTATTAACTACTACCACAAAAACAACCACCACAAAAACAACACTTATTAAAAATATTAGTATCTTATTCATATTTTTATTTTGACTTAATTTTTATTATTTTTATTATTTTTTGACCTTTAGAAAAATTAATTTATTCAGTAATATCCAAAAAGTATAAAGGGTTGTCTGGCTATATCAACATTATTGTCTTTGAATCAATTCTCACATCAATCCTAGATTGTTCTTTGGATTGTTCTTGCTAGAAAGAATATAAATCTCTTAATAAGAACCTTGCTTTCAGCAAGAACCTTGATTCCTCGCTTTGCTCGTAATTAAGAATAACACTTTCAATATAATTAAACAAGATAAGATTAATGTATGCTTGGCGGTTTTAAATTCCTGTCTGTTAATTTGACAGCATCCTTAACCTGAAGAAGTTTACGATTCAAGCAACCCGCTTGGCATTGTTTATTCTTTTTAAAAACACAATCCTTGCACTGGGGAAACAAATTTACTTCCCATTGTAATTCATTAATGATTTTTCTAAAAAACCCTTGGCAAAACAGTAACCACAGCTTCTATTACAATAATAAGTAAGGTTAATATGAATCAATCTTTTCATTTAATAAAAATGGCTATTTCTTCAATAGCCAATATTACAATAATACTTTAAAATCATAAAGTATAATATATCACTTTTTATCAAATACCCTAATTTCATTAAAGAGGTGTATAGTATCCTTTAGATTTAAGGACAAGGGAAGTTTTTTGATTAGATTTAACCTCTTCTTCTTTTGCAGGAAACTCTAATTCAAGATATTTACCAGGAATTAATTCTACTTTTCCATCCTTTAAATGCTTTTTATTAATATCCTTATCTTCTGAATGTCTTAGATTAGATAGTTTAACAATCTCTTGCTTAATATGGGGACTCGTTAATGAATCAACATCTGCTAAGCCAATAAAGCTTAAATTGTGAGGAGCAGTCCATTCTAATGTTAAAGATAAAGACTTCTGTCCCCTCTTTATGTGTGGGAAAATATTAACCAAACCCACAGAGAATTGTTCTCTAGGATGAATGATGTTAACTAATTTCTCTTTATTCTCCCCGATATATACAACAGAGAGATTAATGGATTTAACAATTTCTGCAGAAGCAGTGTCAGATTCCATTATCTTGGCAGCTGCCAAGGAAGCTGCTGCTATCTTTTTTAAGGAATCAATCAGTTTGTTTTCAGAAACAGCTCTTTCTAATCTTTGCCCTATCTTGGCAATCCTGGGATAGCCTGCCCTAAGACTGGCTCTAAAAACCAGATGGCAGTTCTTTAAACTTTGGATATTGCCAAATTTGATATTTAATACATCATCTTTTTCTCCATTAAAGAATGCTTTATCATCTAAAGCAGATAATTGCTTTGTCCAGTCTTTGCCTTTTTTGTCTTTAATCAAAGAGGGTAAGATAAGGTTTTTGAAAGCAACTATTTTCTTATTGATAATGCCAATGCTCAGTTCTTTTGAATGGACAATTTTAATAAGCTCAAATCCATGAAAGTAAGAATGTTCTTTTTCAAACTCCATTACCTGTAAAAGATACTTTTTGTTTTTGGATTTGGGTACTACTTCTAATTTGTATAATTCCTCCACAACAGTATTTTTCCTTAATATATTTTCGGAGTCAGGTAAGATGTTGTTATCAATAATAAACCTTTTACCGTTCCAAACTAAAACAAATGGACAACCACCACCACAACTAGCATGGGAGACATGGGAGCTGTGGGAACCGTGGGAACCGTGGGAACTATGGGAGCTGTGGGAACCATGGGAACCATGGGAACTATGGGAACCATGGGAACCATGGGAACTGTGGGAACTATGAGAGGTATGAGAACTATGAGAGCTATGAGAACTATGGGAAATATGGGAAGTGTGTCCACCAGACGAATGCACAGCAGCCATACCACCTGATCCTTTCGAGAGATGACTGGCATGAGAGGAGGGAGAGCCAGCTTGAGAAAAGCTCTTGTGGACGGCTGAAGCTGTTTGGGTCAGCATCGTCCCTAACATAGCCACCCCCATACCTAATTCCAAAGCACTCTTTTTGCTTATCTTTCCTTCCTCGCTTGTGAGAAATGCTTCAATATTCTTTTTTATAGATGGTAGTTTTTTTATTAACATATTTTTATATGATTTTAATATTATTATATTATTATACCATAGATTTCAATAAAATAGCATTTCTTCAGTCCAGGCTATTCTTGGTTCCACCATTCATCTCTCAAGCTTTTGTCTTCGGCAATGTTACCCATTGATTAAAAGTCTTACCTGTTCTTTCATTTTGCAATTTTCTAAAAACATAGTCAAACATTTCTTTATGCACCTTACAACGGTCAGTATTTATTACCTGGGGAAAAAGATTCCCGTAAAGAGCGTAAGCCAGAACCGGGCATACACCACAATAAGGTTTATAAACACAGTAATCGCATGATAAATTGTCTAATATTGAAGCTGTAACCATTGTCTTGACTTTTGGATTAGAGATTATCTTTTTATAAGTATCTTTATTTACATCACCGAGCATAAAAGTATCATCTTTCACCATTCTCCCTTCATCACAGGTATAAACCTTACCATCATGGTTATAGACCAACTGACCAATTGCCGCTCCACAAGGTGAACGTAAATCGAGGAAACCAGGATCCCTGTCTGTTAAAATCTTTGTGAGCATTATCCTCACCCCCCTTTCATAGAATAACTTCCCTCTGACATTAATCTCTATAATGTAATCCATTGCTTCCCGCCAAAATTCCATAAATTCTTCAGGTGAATAACCAATCTTTTCCTTAGCTGGGCCGCCAGAAAAACCTAAAAAGCTTAAGGGTCGTAAATGTATGCCCCTGAATCCCCATTTAACATATTCGTCTATAATCTCTTTTGGATATTTAAGAGAAAACCTGGATATGGTAGCGAGGGCAGATAAATAATAACAGGCATGACCTTTTTTTGTTTTATCTTGTTCATCTTTTTTTATTTTATTAATCCACGAGGTAGTAAGCCGATAACCATTTCCATTGGGCAAAGGCCGATTTCTATTCTGAAGCTCTTCAGGACCATCCAGAGAAGTACAAAGACTTACCTCTTTTTCAGTTAAGAATTTATATTTTTCCTCTGTCATCAAGCTGAAATTAGAAACCAGAGAAATTAAAAGTTTCTTTTTCTCTGTTCTGTTTTTTTCTCTTGCGTATTCAACAATGAATTTAACCACCGGCCAGTTGACCAATGGTTCTCCGCCCTGAAACTCTATTGTAATCACCTTGCTCGGGCTTTCAAATATTGTATCAACAACCCTTTTTGCTGTTTTTACATCCATGTCATATTGTTTCTCTTCCATTGAACGACGGCTTGCCTGACAATAGATACACTTAAAATTACACCTCAAGGTAACAACTATTATATGAAGGGAAGGACCACCAATTGAAGAAATATTACAGGAGCTACACGTCTTAATCATTTCATCTATGTCAAAATCATCCCTGATAAATCCTTTATCTTTCAATTCTTGATAAATATCACTTTCTCTTTTTAGTTTTCCCTCCATAAAATCTTTAAATTTATCAGGTTCTAAAAAATAATAATATCCCACATCATTGGTTAATAGATATTTATCATCTAGTTTCTTAAAACGGCAAAAACCTACCTTTTCCCTGTTTAATTTAATCTTATTTGAATCTGACAACATAATGATAAAAAATATACAAAGCTACTATGTAAACTTTTTGGTTTCTGCCAATACATAGTTGCAAAATTCGTCTTTAATAACGTCTTTAACATCTTTATCCACCCCATCTATGTCAATCTCAATATTATTATCTTTTTCTTTGATGTTAAAGACAGCCAATTCTTTATAAGCCTCAGTTGCTTTTTTTATAGCCTGCAGATGATAAAATTGTTTATTAAAAACAATAGTCATAATGCTCTATTTTTTACCATCCTTTTGTCCAACTGCTCCTTTTAAAGGAGGTTCTTTCTTTTTTGTACCATCTCTTTTTGCGTACTTTTCTTCCCAGGGAACTGCAATTCCCAAAGGATCCTTTTTCCAATCCTTTTCATCTGATTCCATTGATTTGTCGATGTTCTCTCCTAAAGCACCTATTAGGGCAGCTCCCACTATATATTCTCTAATCTGACGGTTATCCTTGGAAATCTGATACCGCAAGCTGTAATTCAACAATTCATTAAGAAATTCATCTGCCAAATTCTCCATGTCTCCATCTGTAAGTTTCTTCTTTCCTTTTAGATGAACATAGACTTCTTTTTTAGAATCACCATCTAGAAAAACATAGGCTCTATCTAAAAAAACATAAGCTGCCCCGTAGATAGACTCTAAAGGGTAAAGCTTAGGGTCTACAGAAATAACTATTTTGTTTTCTGATTTATTAATATTTGGCTTTGACATTGTTTTATTAATATAAATTTTTCTTGGGTTTGTTCATTACTATCCAGTATAAGATAAAAACTTACCATTGTAAAATCTAATATTATTAGTATTTGAGTTTAAAAAATAATTTTATTTTTGAGCATGACGAGAATCAAAATCTCTACGAGGACAGGTCTCGTAGGAGTATTAATAAGGAATGAGAAAATAGGATTCTACGGCGCTTCTATTAATTTGACTCTTTAAGATATTATTCCTAAAAACCTTTATGTTTTTCCGAGATACTACAATTGTATCTGCATTCTTAAAATTCTTAGATAAATTATTATCACCGTGTAATGTGTTGTTTAAGATTTTATAACTTTGCTCTTCCTTTGATTTCTCCATTAACAACAAAAAAGGAACTTCTTCTTCCATATCATAATTAGCACTGGAATTAGGGAACACTAAAACAGGAAAATGGCAATATTGATATATTTTTTTATAAAAGTGTGGATAATCTGACTGAATTACTTTCGATATTGCTTTTGCTAATTTTAAACTTTTCTTACAATTAAGAGAACAAGGGAAGTGATTTATTAAATAAGCATTAGATACTAATTTTGCAAAAGGGTTAATCAGGAAAGAAAAACTTGAATCTTTGGTAATATTCATACATCCAAATATGTTTTTGTTTGCCTTCATACGCTCCATATATGAATCAATACAACAAGAGGAATAACCCATTAATCTGGCTAATTCTTTTGGTTCATTGGGTATTTTAAATCTCAATCTCTTAGGATTAAAAATATAAATACGGAACTCTCCTTTTCTTTTATCATTAATGTCTATACGTTTAAAATTTCCTTTTTTTCTTTCTTCTAAATCAAATTTAAAATTAGACTTTACAACTGCCCAACCCAATTTTTTAACTATTTTTTGTAAATCCAAAAATCTACGTTCAGAACGTAAATCCAATTGAACAACTTTTCTAAGATTATACTTTAAACTGATAAACTCTACCGCATTAAAAGAGTAATCTCCAAATTCTGAGATATTAAATATTCTTAGCATAAATTCTTTTTTTATTTTAAACTTAGACCAAGTAAAAATCAAGGTTATGGAAGGTTATGGCCTGCCATGTTCTTATTTTAGCAAAATTAAATTAAGATAATCTATTATCTCTTCACTGAAAAACATTACCAGAAAGGTTCCTGTAACCAAGAATGGAGCAAAGGGAACTTCTGATTTAAAACTCCTTTTTCTAAGAACAATCAATATCACTCCCACTGTAGCTCCAATAAAAAAGCTTAAAAATAAAGCTACTAAAATATTTGGGAAGCCAAGCAGCAATCCCATAAAAAAAGATAGCTTCACATCTCCCATTCCCATTCCCTTGCCGCGAGAAAACAACACTATTGCTAAAAAAAGGGCTCCTGCTCCCAAGGCAGAATAAACAATATTCACCAGCTCGTCTCTCGTATAAAGATTTAAAAAAACATCAGCTAGTAGATACCGGCTGGCAACTGCCAGTATGGCAGGATAGATTACCTTGTCAGGAATAATATAGTGTTTTAAATCATAAACAAAGATAATAATTAAGAAACAAGAGATAAGAAACAAGAAAAAAATATTTAAAAGGCTTGAAATTACAGAACCGTAAAACAATGAAGTTATATTTTGAAAAACTATAAAGGTGAATAAAATTCCAGTAGTAAATTCCACCAGAGGATACTGAATAGAAATGGGCTTTTTACAATATCTACACCTACCCCTTAAAATTAAAAAACTCAAAACAGGAATTAAATCCTGCCAGGTCAACATGTGTTTACAGCTGGGGCAGTAGGATCTTCCCTCCAAAAACCCCTTACCAATATGAAGTCTGTAAATCACGCAATTTAAAAAACTCCCCACTATCAATCCAAAAGAAAAGGAAAAAAGATAAATTAAAAATCTCATTTTAAATTAAATTAGAAAAACACAACTTTATTTTAGCATTTTAAATAAAATATAAAAAACTGACGGGAAATTCTTCCCGCCAGTTCCCTGAAAGAATAAATATCTTGTATTAGTAAGCGACTTTTGAAAAACAATTGGTAAGAGTGGGGAGATCTGAAACAGTACCGCAATATATTCTGGTTCCATTTGGAGAAGAAGTGAAATAACGGGTATCGCTGGTAATTCCAACACAATCTCCTACATTCTCTAAGGTAGCATAGGCACAGAATTTCTGATGGTCGGTAGTATTGGCTACCCATTTATAATGCACACCTTGGCTCTCCTGAGGATCATATAGTTTCTCCAGATATTCCCCGATTTGAGGTATATAATCTACGGAAGTGGTAGCGACATATTCTTCGTTATCAAGATAATACATCTCTTGAGCAGTAACTATCTGCCTCATATCAGATTGTCTGTTTGCGTCCCTGGCTTTACTTCTTGCCCCTCCCAAAGAAACCAGAACAATCCCAGACAGAGTCCCTATAATAGCTATAACCACCAAAAGCTCAATTAAGGTGAAACCTTTATTTTTTTTAATCATATTAATTATTTTTATTATTTATGTTTAATATCTATTGAGTGATGATTAAAGGATTCGACCTTTAAATTTTTAACAACTTTTTTTATTTTTTAATTTGAGCAAAGCAAGAATCAATTATTCTAAAACACAATTCTTCTTATGATATTTATTATAACATATCCCTGTCAAGAAACTAAATAGACATCATTTGATAAAGAGGCATTAAAATGGAAAACATCAATCCCCCGACCATAATTCCTAAAGTGATAATCAGGACAGGTTCCAGAATACTCAATATATTGGTAATTCCCCTTTCAACCTCTACCTGATAAAAGGTGGCAATCTGCATTAAACTGGTATCTAAACTTCCTGTTTTTTCTCCTACCAGGGTCATCTGAACGAAAACCGGGGGAAAAATATCCGGAAAAAGAGCCAGGGAGGATGATATGGGTACCCCTTTTCTCACCTCTTCCATTGTTGAAAGAACTGCCTTTTTATAAACTGAACTACCAATAAGATTGGCGCAAAGATCAAGGGCTTGAGTAATCATTAAGCCTCCTGAGATTAAGGTAGAAAGATTTTCTGCGAACCTGGAAAGATATATTGTTTTCAAAATGGTACCCAGGATCGGTAATCTAATAAATATTTTATCAAGAAAATCCTTCCCTCTTTCTGTCTTGTAATATCGAAAGAGCAAGAATAAAGAAATAAAGAATCCCAAAATGAAAATAAAACCATAGACCCTTAAAAATTCAGAGGCTGCGATGACATACCGAGTAATTATCGGTATGTCAACTCCACTTTCCTCAAGTACCAATTTTAGCTGAGGAATAACCGTATAAATCATTAAGGTGAAAACCAGAACAACCAATAACACAATAAAAGAGGGATATATAAGTATTCCTTTTGTTTTAGATGATAAATGATATTCCCTTTCCAGGTGATCGGCCAGATAATTAAGGGATTCAGATAGTTTACCTGAAACTTCTCCAGCCTTAACTATTGAAATATAAAGGACAGAAAATATCTTGGGATGAAGGGAGAGGGCTTTTGAAAAAGCTGTTCCTCCTTCTACTTCTTCAGATAGATTTAAAATTTTTGCTTGAAACTCCAGGTTCTTGATCTGGCTGGCCAAAACCCTCAAGGCTTCCACCAGGGAAACCTTTGCTGTAAACATCATTGCCAATTGTCTGGAAAATAAAACAATGTCCCTTACGGTGATGCCTCTAAAAAGCCCCAGACCTCTGGCATAAAAAGGAAGCTTGGCCTTCTCAAGATAGGTGACGTAAAATCCGTGTTTTTGCAAAAGAGAAAGAGCAGCGTCTTTTGAAGAAGCCTCCACTATCCCTGTCTGAATCTCTCCTTCTTTGGTTCTGACCTGATAATTGAATTTCATTAATTAGCTAACGTATAAGTATTCTTAGTTCGCTTGGTGAAAGAGAATAATTGAGGGCGCTTTCCAAAGAGATTTCTTTTCTTTTTACTAAATCGGCTAAAGAGCGATTCAAAGAAATCATTCCTACCTCAAGATTGGTTTCAATAAACATAGGAATTTCATGGATCTTGTTTTCCCGGATCAGATTGGCAACAGCAGGAGTAGAAATCATGACTTCACAGGCAGGTATCAATCCTCCTTTAATCCTGGGTAGTAATCGTTGGGAAACCACCCCTAACAGAGATCCTGAGAACTGAACCCTGATTTGATTCTGTTGCTGGGGAGGGAAGGAATCAACGATTCGATGGATTGTCTGGGCAGCAGAATTGGTATGTAAGGTAGCAAAAACCAGGTGACCGGTTTCAGCTGCTGTAATGGCTGTAGCCATTGTCTCTGGATCCCTCATTTCTCCTACCATAATTACATCGGGGTCCTGACGAAAGGTGGAACGAAGGGCCCTGGCAAAACTCAGGGTATCTTCACCTACCTCTCTCTGATCAATGATGGCCTTATCAGGAGTAAAAACATATTCAATGGGGTCTTCAATGGTTACCACGTGATCGGTCCTAGTATGATTAATCTCGTCAATTAAGGCTGCCAAGGTTGTTGATTTTCCCTGAGACGAGGGACCACAGACCAAAACAAAACCCTGGCTGGCCTTTGCAAACTCGTGTAAAATCGGGGGGAGGTTAAGCTCATCAATGGTTTTAATTTTAGCTGGCACAAATCTCAGGGCGCAAGAGACATACCCTTTCTGAAAGAATATGTTTATCCTGAAGCGAGCTTTTTCTTCAAATTTATAGGAAAAGTCAATCTCCTTTTCTTTCAGGAATTCTTTTCTCTGGCTATCGGTCATAAGGGTAAAAGCAAGATTCTTGGTGTCTTCAGGAGAAAGCTTTTTTTCTTTTAATAAAGGGATAAGACGACCGGCAATTCTCATAACCGGGGAGTGACCCACTGAGAGATGTAAATCTGAAGCCTGTTCTTTAATGGTTAATTCAAGGAGTTTTTTAAGTTGAGAGACGTAGTTTGACATAATGTTATTATTTTAATATTTTTCTAATTTCATCCACCACCTCAGCCGGAGTATAATGGGCCTTGATAAAATATCTTACCACACCCATCTTCAAACCTTTTTCCACTTCTTCTTTCTGACCAAGATTGGAAAGAATAAAAACCTTTAAATCCTTTAATTTACCTGTTTTCTCAAGCTCCTTTAGAACCTGCCATCCATCAATGTGGGGTAAAACAATATCCAAAAGTATCAAATCAAATTTTTTTTCTTTTATTTTTCTTAGACCTGCCCGACCATCAATAGCAACCTCTGCTGAAAAACCACACTCGTTCAGTTTGGTAGTATAAATGTTAACAAGGAAGGGGTCGTCCTCTATTAATAAAATATGTTTCATAATTACAACAAACTTAGTGTTAAGATTCTTGTCATCGTTATCTTTTCTAGGTTACCCTTAAAACCTCAGCTATGGTGGTCATTCCATTTAATACTTTTAAAATACCATTCTGCCTCATTGTGGTCATTAATTGTCTCTCAGCCTCCTGCTGTATAGTTTTTTCTGAAATATCTTCTAAAACTATTTCGGCAAGTTGGTGGGTCATTTCTAAAATCTCGAAAAGACCGACTCTTCCGGAAAAACCTTTGTTATTACAATGCGGGCAACCCTTTGGTTCCCAAACAAATAAGGGTTTTGAAAGATCAATCCCTTTTTTGATTGTTGGGGGAAATCCTTCAATCTCCTTTAAAATTAAATCTTCAATCTTTTTTAAGGGCTTTACCTTTTTTTTGCACTCATTACACAACCTTCTGACCAATCTCTGGGCTATGGCTAATATCAGGGTAGGGGGGATCAAAAATGGTTGAACCCCCAAATCCACTAATCTGGGAATTACTCCCAGGGAGTTGGATGTGTGCAGGGTTGATAAAACAATATGGCCTGTCAGAGCAGCATGGGTAACCAAAGAGGCAGTTTCCTTATCTCTAATCTCCCCCACCATTATTATATCAGGATCCTGTCTGAGGATATGCCTTAAACCTCGGGCAAAGCTGTAGCCAATTTCCGGTTTAACCTGAGATTGATTAATCCCTTTTATGAAATATTCTACCGGATCTTCCAGGGCAACGATATTTACTCCTTCTTTATTTAAAATCTGCAAGATCGCATACAGGGTGGTTGTTTTTCCGCAACCGGTTGGACCGGTGCTCAAAATCAATCCATAGGGTTTCTGAATCGCTTTATTGATAATTCTAGCATTTTTCTTAAGCACTCCTAGTTCTTTAAAGCTCCTCAAACCCACTGTGGGATCCAGAATCCTGAGCACTACCTTTTCCCCCAGGGTTGTGGGAAATGTTGAAACCCTAAAGTCAATGTTTTTATTGTTTATTATGGCTGAAAACCTGCCGTCCTGGGGAATCCTGGTTTCATCAAGTCTTAAATTAGACAAAACCTTAATCCTGGAAACTATAGCCCTATGGAGTCTAATGGGTAGAAAAAATGAGGAATGTAAAGACCCTAGTAATCTAAAGCGGGCCCTCAACGTCTCTTGACCTGGTTCAATGTGGATGTCAGATGCCTTTCCTTCAACCGCATATCTTAAGATTACGGACACTACCTTGGAAATAGGAGCTTCTTCAACCAGTCTCTCTATTTCAGCTCTAGGGGGTCTGGAAACCTTTTCCACTTTCAATTCACTTTCTAATTTCTCTAAAGCCTTTTTTATCTCCTTTTTTAAGGTTTGATGCTGTTTCAATATCTTAGTAAAAGTGGTGGGAGTAATCAGATATAATCGATAGTCAAATTTACCCCTCCTTGACAAAAACTTCATTGCCTCCTGGGCATCCAGATCCTCAGGATAAATCATTCCCACTTCTAAAACATCGTCTTTCTTGGATAGGGCAACCATCTTGTAGTGTTTGGCAGTTTCCTCGGGAATGAGTTCCAAAACCTCCAGAGCAACCTTTTTAGGATCTATATCTCTCAAAGACATCTTTAAATGTTCTGATTTTAGGTTAAACAAAAATTCTTCGGAAACAATCTTTTTTTCCAGAATAACCTCTTCTTCTTTTTTTCCTGAAGCCTTAACCTCCTTTTCTAAAAAATCAGCTTTGCCTTTTTCTAAAAATCCTTTTTTAACTAGTTCTTTTAATAATGCCATATTGGTGAAAAAAACTAACTCAATAAAAATAATTAATCAGGAATTTAACAAAACACCCTTTTTAATTTTAAGGAATAAAGGGGTTTTCTCTGCCCACCTCTCCCTCAAAAGGCGGTATCTTCTCTATTGGTTGAAGCTGGTTTAAAAGAGGGTTCTCTAAAAGCTCGAAATCTATCTCTATTTTTTTAAAATGTTTTATAATTAATTCCTCCCTGGGCTCTTCTCCCACATAATAGTACCCCCACCAAATGATAAAAACAGTGACTAACACCAAGGATAAAAAAATAAAGACTAAATTTTTCTGTTTCTTCAGTTGCTCTTGAAATGTTATAGCCATACTAATATGAATAAGTCTTTGTTGATATATTAAAGATAAATGGACCTCCTTCTTTAGGATAGGAAAAATAGATATTCTCAACCTCAATGAGTCTGGCTGATTTTTCTACAAGGGAAAGAAAATTTTTAAAACTGTAATAATCACCACCTAAAACAAGGTTGACCTTGGTGGTTCTGATATTCTGTCCTCTTTCTAAAACAACAAAAACCGGAACAATGTGTTTCAAGGTAGTGCCTGACTGAGAAGCTGCTTTTTGGAAAAAGTTTAACACCTGGGGCAGGGAACGATCTTCAGGTAAGGCAGATTCAATCTTTGAAAGAGAATCCTGGTTTTCTTTAAGCTTTCCAGAAATTCTCTGGATTTCTTGAAAATAGTTCTCCTGAGAGCGGAATTCAATCCCCCTCTTTAAAATCTCCTGGTTTAAAGAATCCCAGTCCCTATATCTCGGCAAAACCAAACCGAATATCAACAATAAAGAGAGGGATAAAGCAATAATGATGTAAAATGAATAGTTTGTCATAATTTGGCTAAAAGGGAAATCAGTATCTTGGCCACAGACAGGGCTTTTATTAATACCTGAAAACCTCCCCGGCTAATACCATATCGAAGGCAAACTCAATTCCCCCTGTTTCGCCGAGAGACACACTGGACAGATTTATGCTTTCAACCATTGGATCCTTACTTAAAATTAAAAGTTGTTGTCCCAAAGACAGAAAACTATCGGCCAGTCCAGAAAGGAGAACCTTTGAATTTCCAGGATTTAGATTGATTTGAAAAAAGAAAATTTTGGGATGGGTCCTGCTTTCTAAAAAATCAAAGAATTTTGAACTTAAGGTATGCTTTTCAAGAAAAGGAGAGAATTCATCAATCTTTACCTTATAATAAAGGGCTTCTTGTTCTAAAGCAGTCATTTGAGGGGTTCTTCCTTGAGACAATCCTTCCTCTAAATCCTGGAGTTTGCTCTGGGCCCTTTCTTGAAGAGAACCTAATACAAAATAAACCACAATCATTGCCATTATTAAGAATACCAAGAAATAGAATAAGATTTCCTCCCAACGAACTATTTTTTTAATTGGTCTTGGTATTATTTCAACCATCTTAATAATTCCTCATTAGTAGTTTATCATTATTTCCTCAAGATACGAATCATTATTCCAATCCCCTCAGGGCCATACCTATGGCAATAGTATAAGAAGGTCCCATCTCTTTTAACGTTTCATCAAGAATGGGAGGACAGAAAATCTTTGAAAAGGGATTGGCAATCTCCACTTCTTTTTGGGGAAAATGGTCCTGGAAATATTCCAACAGACCGGGCAAAAGAGCAGTTCCTCCAGATAGAATAATCTTTTTAACCTCATTTTTCTCTTTTAGATAAAAACTCTTAAAAACTTTATCAATCTGACTAATGATTAAATCAATTAAAGGAATTAAAATATCTCTGCTATTGTTCCTGCTTACATCTTCCTGAGAAGATAAGATTCCATGTTTCTTTTTAATATCCTCTGCCTTTTTATAATCTACCGAAAGTCCTTTTGCTATCCTTTCTGTCAAACTATTTCCCGAGAGGTCAAAACTGCGGGAGATATTTAAGACCTTCTTACTAATTATACTACAGGTCGTGCTTCTAGCGCCAATGTCAATTAAACCAAGAATGTCTTTCTCGTCTTTATCAACCAATGACCTCATCATACCGAATATCTCTGCTTCCAGGGCCAGGAGCTCAAGGTTTAAATCTGCAGCAATATTTTGATATTGATTGATAACTTCGTTGGGAACAGTAACCAAAAGAATCTTCACTTTTCCCTTTCTGGTATCAATGGGTTTCTCCAGTATCTGCCAGTCTAAGGTCACTTCTCCCAGAGGAAGGGGAACATGGCGTCTGGCTTCAGCCCTTACAGCCTGAGGAATTTCTTCAGGGGTCATTGGCGGCAATTCAAAGGTGGTAAAAAAAGTAGAGAAATCAGGGATTGAAAAAGCAGCCTTGCTTGATTTAATCTTAGCTTCTTCAATGATGGCTTTAATTGCCCTGGCAATATCTTTACTGGAAAGCAACAGGATGGTTTTTTCAAATGTCCTGAAGGGTTTTTTGTAGAGAACCGAAGCTGAGATTTCACCATAGTTTTCCAGTTTCTTTCTTCCTGCCCAGCTCGACATTTCCACAACCTTAATAGAAGAAGTACCAATATCTATTCCTAAAAATTTTTGGGGAATTAATCCTAATAATCGCATTTTGTGTTATTATGTCATAATTATATCACATGAAAGAAAAAATTAAAAAGTTTTTCCTCGAATTACTTTTCCCCAGGTTTTGTTTTGGCTGCCAGAAACAAGGATATTATCTCTGTAAAGACTGTGAAAGCATTCTTGATGTTTCTGGTTTCCATAAAAAATTTAAAACAAAAGAAATTAATGATTTATATTTTGTCACAGAGTATAAAAATCCTCTCCTTAAAAACCTGATTCAGAGATTCAAATCAGAACCCTTTATTAAAGAACTATCTCTGCCTCTTTGTTCTTTAATAACAGCTCATTTTCAATTGCTTGATAAAAAACCTGATTTTTCAGATTTTGTTTTAATTCCCGTGCCACTTGAAAAAACAAGGTTAAAATGGAGGGGATTCAATCAGGCAGAAGAGATTGCAAAACAACTCTCAAGGTTTTTTAAAATACCTTTAATCAATGATGTCTTAATCAAAGAAAGAAAGACATTACCTCAGGTTAAGGTTTCTGAAAAAGAAAGGAAAGAAAATATCTCAAAAGCTTTTTGTTGGCAAAACAAAGAAAAGATTCAAAACAAAAAGGTTTTATTAATTGATGATATCTACATTACAGGTTCTACCATGGAAGAGTGCGCCACAACCTTAAAAGATTCGGGGGTAAAAGAAATTATAGGAATAGTGATTGCCAGAGCCAAATCAGGGCAAGACAATTTTCGAAATGTTTAATTTTTATTTCATCATAACCCAAAACCGAGGTTAACACCTCGGATTTTATACATCGGCGGGAGTAGGATTCGAACCTACGGTACTCTTTCAAGTACAACTGTTTTCAAGACAGCCCCGTTCGTCCACTCCGGCATCCCGCCATTTATTTTGTTTTTTCAATTATCCCTAAAAATTCTTCTATGTTCTTTAATCTATCTTTCAAAATATTACAAACCACCGCATAATTTATTTCCTCGTAATCATAAATAATAATATTTCTAAAGCCAACCATTTTGGCAAGTTCCTCAGCCAGTTCTTTGTTGATAAGTCCCTCTTCTTTTAAAATATGGAAACTTTCTCTCATGGTAGTTGGTTTTCGAAAACCCCTGAAAGAAATGATTGCTTCAGCTAAATCAATCGTTGCTTGAACCGCCAAATAGAGATACCTTTCCACCGCTCCTTTAATATCGATATTATCTTCAATTTCTTTTTGAGAATACTTTTTATACCTTCCTAAAATTTTTAGATATTTTTTAACCGAACTGATTTTGTTTTCAATAACAATAGCATTAGTCATATCTCGGAGTTCCAATGCGGAGGAGGTGGGACTCGAACCCACAAACCGCTGTTTAGACAGTTACAGTTTAGCAAACTGTTGGAATAACCATTATCCGACTCCTCCTTATAACTGGATATATTTTATCTTTTAAAATAAATTAAGTCAATTTATTTAAAAAATCAATTAAGCTGGATTGATTTAAAACAAATTTTATGATAAATTAATCAAGAAATAATAATGTCCCCATAGCTTAATGGATAGAGTAAAGGATTGCGGATCCTTGGGTGAAGGTTCGACTCCTTCTGGGGACACATGAATCTTTCTACTCCAATTGAAAAAATTCCACGAGTCGGTCCCCAATATCAAAAAAAATTAAAAAAGTTGGGAATCAAAACTGTTGGAGACCTTTTGTTTCATTTTCCTCATCGCTATGAGGATTTTTCCACATTGACCCCGATTTCAAAGGTAAAAGCCAGAGAAACAGTCTGCATCCAGGGGAAAATCTTAGAAATCAACACTACCAGAACCTGGCAAAAGAGAATGATGATAACCAATGCCATAGTAAAAGATGATTCAGGCGCTATAAAGGTTGTCTGGTTTAACCAGCCTTATTTAACCGATACCTTAAAATCTGGAACCCTTGTTTGTCTGGCCGGAAAAGTAGCTATGGGTAAAAAAAGCTATGCCGGTATTTATTTATCAAGTCCAGCTTATGAAAAAATTTCTGACCTGGAAAGAAAAAACCTTATTCATACAGGAGGCTTAATCCCGGTCTATCCTGAAACAGAAAGGCTTTCCTCCAGATGGCTGAGATATATCTTAAGGCCTCTTCTGGCTGACTTTAAAAGAAAAATCAAAGACCCCTTGCCCGATGTAGTTATAAAAGAGAATGAATTATTACCATTAAATAAAGCGCTCTGGCAGATTCATTTTCCTGACTCAAAAGAATTAGCCAGACAGGCTAGAGAAAGATTCTCTTTCCAGGAACTTTTTTTCATTCAGTTAAACGTCTTGAGGGAAAAAATGAGGTTAAAAAGAGAAAAAGCAGTGCCCATTCCCTTTAATCTCAAAGCTGTCAAAGGATTTGTTGAGTCCTTACCCTTTGAATTGACCACAGCCCAAAGAAAATCTAGCTGGCAAATCTTAAAAGACCTGGAAAAACCAAGGCCAATGAACAGATTATTAGAGGGCGACGTGGGTTCTGGAAAAACAGTTGTAGCTATGATTGCTGCTCTCAACGTGATTAAAGCAGATTTTCAGGTAGCTTTTATGGCTCCGACAGAAATCTTAGCCAAGCAGCATTTTAAAAATCTCAAAAAACTTTTTAAGCAATTTAAATTAAAGATTGGGCTTTTAACAGGGCAAGATTGTAAGATTTCAGAAAAAAAGGTTTCCAAAAAAGAGTTCTTAGAACAAACAAACAAAGGAAACATAGATATTGTCATTGGAACCCATGCCTTAATTCAAGAAAATGTAAAATTTGAAAAATTAGCTCTGGTGATTTTAGACGAACAGCATCGCTTTGGCGTTGAACAAAGAGCCCATCTCTGTCAGAATGCAAATTCTCAAAAAAGACTTATACCCCACCTGCTTTCCATGACCGCCACCCCTATCCCCCGAACATTGGCTTTAACTATTTATGGAGACCTGGATTTATCCCTGCTTGATGAAATGCCCAAAGGGAGAAAAAAAGTAATCACCAAATTAGTCCCTCCTCAAAAAAGAAAAGAGATATATAAATTTATTAGAGAGGAAATAAAAAAAGGAAAACAGGTATTTGTGATCTGTCCCCGAATAGAGCCCAGAGAAACAATTGGGGTCTGGGCAGAAGCCAAAGCTGTTAAAGAAGAACATGAAAAACTATCAAAAAAAATCTTCCCTGATCTGAAGGTAGACATGCTGCATGGAAAAATGAAGCCAAAAGAAAAAGATGAAATAATGAAAAGATTTAAAAACAGGAAAAGCGATATCTTGGTTTCAACTTCGGTGATAGAAGTGGGAATTGACATTCCCAACGCTACCTTAATGATAATTGAGGGAGCTGAAAGATTTGGACTGGCCCAGCTGCACCAATTCAGGGGAAGGGTAGGCAGGGGTAAAGATCAATCTTTTTGCTTTTTATTCACCGGCTCTCCAGCTATTAAAACCACCAGGAGACTACAAGCTATTTTAAAATCAGAAAATGGTTTTGAACTGGCAGAAAAAGATTTAGCCATCAGGGGTCCAGGTGATGTCTTTGGCGCCAGACAATGGGGAATTCCTGATCTGGTAATGGCTTCTTTAACAGATGTTTCCTTGATGGAAAAAACCAGGTTCTGGGCCAAAGAAATCTTACAAAAAACTCCTCAATTAAAAAAATATCCGCTTTTGGCAGATAAAATAAAAGAGTTTGGAAAGAAAATTCATCTTGAATAAAACCAGTCTTCAATCATTAAACATTTCTTCTTGTTTGTTAAGGGTAATTTTTGATAAATCTCCTCGGTAATAAAAGGTAAGAAAGGGTGCAGAATCTTTAGGGAACTCAATAAGATATGTGATAGAATCTTTTTTGTGTTTTCTTTCTCAGTCTGGGACTTTGAATTTGCAATCTGTGACTTTGATTGTTCAATGTATTTGTCACAAAAATCATGCCAAAAAAAGTTGTATACCTCTCTAGCTGCCTTTCCAAAACGAAACTTTGTTAAATAACCATCAACAGATTTTATTGTCTTATTCAAGGCTTTTAGAATCTTCTTGTCATTTTCTGTAAGTTTTGATTTGGAAACCTGGAGTTTGGAAGAAATCTGGAACCTGGAGTCTGAAATCTGGAACATTACAAACCTGGTTGCATTCCAAATCTTATTACAAAACTTTTTCCCCATTACAATACTGTCTTCATTAAACCTGACATCTTGCACCCCGGTCAGCTGCCAGACAATTCCAAACCTGGTAGCATCAGCCCCGTATTTATCAATCAAGAGTATGGGGTCAATCCCTGTCCCCAAAGATTTTGACATTCTCTTTCCTTGTTTTGTTAAAATTATAGGGTGAATAAAGACATCTTTGAAAGGTCTCTTTTTCATAAATTCCATTCCAGAAAATATCATCCTCACCACCCAGAGGTTAATGATGTCCCTTGCTGTGGATAAAACATCAGTGGGATAAAATGTTTCTAAATCCCTGGTTTTCTTGGGCCAGCCTAAGGCAACAAAGGGCCAAAGGGCTGAAGAAAACCAGGTGTCTAAAACATCATTCACCCCTTTGACGGGAATCTTGTGTCCCCACCAGATTTGTCTTGAAATGCACCAATCTTTAATATTTGAAAGCCAGTCAAAATAGGTTTTTTCAAATCTCTTTGGATGAAATTTTATTCTCCCTGATCTCACTTCTTTTTCTGCCATTTTTGCCAATCTGTCCATTTTCACAAACCACTGTTCTGAAGGCAGAACCTCTATTCTTGTTTTACAACGATCGCAATAAGGGATCTGATGAGAAAATTCTTCAATCTTTTTTATTAACCCTAATTTTTCCAAATCTTTAACAATCCTCTCTCTGGCTTCTGAAACCCGGAGGTTCTGGTAGACAGCTGGAGCATTCCCTGTAATCCTGCCTTCTTCATCAATAACCTGGACAATCTCCAGATTGTGAGAAATACCCACATTATAATCTTTCAAATCATGGGCAGGGGTAATTTTTACAGCTCCTGTTCCAAATTTGGGATCAATTAATCTGTCAGAAACAATGGGGATTTTTTTATTCACCAGAGGCAAAAGAGCATATTTGCCAACCATGTTTTTGTATCTCTTGTCTGTAGGGTTTACAGCTACTGCTGTATCACCTAACATTGTTTCAGGTCTGGTGGTGGCTACAATAATAAAACCTGAGGTTCTAGAAACTTTCCTGGAACCTTTCATTAAAGGATATTTGATATACCACAGCTTTCCTTTTTCTTCTTTATAATCTAACTCTAAATCTGACAAACTGGTTTTACATCTTGAACACCAATTAATCGGTCTGTCTTTTTTATAAATCAAACCTTTCTTATAATAATTCAAAAAGGATTCTTTTACTGCGTCTGAGTATTTTTTGTCCATGGTAAATCTTATCCTTGACCAATCCAAAGAAGAGCCCAGTTTCTTAAATTGTTCCAAAATAATACCTCCGTATTCCTTTTTCCATTTCCAGACCCCTTTGATAAATAACTTCTTGCCCAAATCAAAACGGGTTTTTCCTTGTTTTTTTAATTCTTTTTCAACCCGAACCTGGGTAGATATTCCAGCATGATCTGTCCCTGGCAACCATAAGGTCTTGTATCCCTGAAGCCTTTTCCAGCGGATTAAAATGTCATTGACAGTGGCATTTAAAGCATGACCCATGTGAAGCCTTCCTGTAATATTTGGAGGAGGAAGCATAATGGTATAGGTTTTCTTTCTCTTTCCCGGCAGTTTATCAGGATTAAAAAAACCAGACCTTAACCAAAGCCTATAGATTCTATCTTCTACTTTTTTGAAATTGTATGCTTTTAATATTTTAGATTTCATGTTCTATGCTCAGGTTAGCATTTACGCTCACCTGTTTCCAGTTTCTCTTTGTTCCTCTCAACCAATGATGGTAAGCAGTTATAGCCACCATTAGAGCATTGTCAGTACTGTACTCTGTGTCTGGCAAGAAGCACTTTATATTTGGCAATTGTTTTTTAATTTTCCCCTTAAACTGCTTCCTTAATGCTTTATTGGCAGTTACCCCGCCTCCCAGAATAATGGTTTTTACCCTATAATCTCTTACTGCTCTCAATGTCTTATGGAGCAAAACATCAATGATTGCCTGCTGGGTTTCAGCACACATTGCCTGAATGTATTCTTTTGATTTCCTGACCTCTGGTTTTTGGCTTTTGTAATTATACAAGGCGGCTGTCTTTAACCCGGAAAAGCTGAAGTCATAGTTTTTCTGATGAATCATTGGTCTGGGCAAACTAATCTGCATTTTATCCTTTATATTTTGTATCTTGGCTGCCTGTTTTTCTATGGCCGGTCCACCAGGATAATTCAGTCCCAGCATCCTTCCTATTTTATCAAAACATTCACCAGCTGCATCATCCCGGGTTTCTCCCAAAATCTTATATTCCCCGAAATCTCTTATTAAAATCAACTGGGTATGTCCTCCAGAAACTATTAAATAAATAGCTGGAAAAATTTTATCCAGTGTCTGGTGTTTAACACTTGATATTGCCCAGTCAGTAAAGATATGAGCCTCAATATGGTTTATGGGAAGAATGGGTAATTTTAACTCCTTGGCCAAATCCTTGGCAAAATTCACCCCCACCCAAAGACAGGGCTCCAGACCAGGACCTGTGGTTACGGCAATTAAATCAATGTTGGGGTTCTTAGCCTGCTTTTTTGCTTTTTTAAACAAGAAAGGAAGATTTTTTTGATGGGCTCTCTTTGCTAAAAAAGGATAAACTCCACCGTATTTTTGATGAATCTTTACTTGGGAAGAAACAAGATTTGACAACACCTTGATCCTTGACCTTTTTCGCTCATTAGCCTCTATTAAAGCTACGCAGGTATCATCACATGAAGTTTCAATAGAAAGAATAATCATATTTGATAATAAGGTATAATATAGAAAAACTTGCCTTTTTTCAATTTTGAGATAAAATAGAAGATTAAACAAGTCAATAAATCGATTTTAAGGCCCCATCGTCTAGTGGTCAGGACGGCGGGTTTTCAACCCGTCAACAGGGGTTCGATTCTCCTTGGGGCCACATGAAAGATTATCTCTCGCTATCAAGAGCTAAAGATTTAAACAATCAAAAGGAAAAGTTTATATATCGATTCCTGGAAATCCTTCCTGGATTTTTATCTTGGACAACCCTTGCTGGAGTTTTTCTCCTTTCCTGGTTAGCCCCTGTGGTGGTAGCTGTTTTTATTATCTTGTTTGACCTCTATTGGTTGTTTAAAATTACCTATTTATCTTTTCATCAAATAACAAGTTTCAGGCAGATGAAAAAGAATCTCAAAACCAACTGGCTGGAAAAACTCAATGAGCTTGGTGATTGGAAAAAAATCTATCATTTAATAGTCTTACCCATGTATAACGAGAAAAAAGAGATAGTGGAAAGCTCTTGTCAGGCTCTGGTTAATTCAAAATATCCAAAAAATAGGATGATAGTGGTTTTGGCCACAGAAGAAAGAGCAGGAGAAATGGTTCGGAAAAGGGCAGAAGAGATAAAAGAAAAGTTTTCCCAAGAATTTCTGAATTTTTTAGTTACGGTTCATCCAAAGGATATGCCAGGAGAAATAAAGGGCAGAGGGTCTAATACGGCCTGGGTAATAAAGGTGATAAAAGAAAAGATAATTAGACCTTTAAACATTCCTAAAGAGAACATTATTGTTTCTGGTTTTGATATTGATACAAGACCATATCCTCAATATTTTGCTTGTTTGACATTCCATTATTTAACCTCTAAAAAACCTCACCGGTCCTCTTACCAACCCATCCCCGTATATAACAACAATATCTGGTCAGCACCCAACTTTTCAAGGGTGGTTGCCATCTCCAACACTTTCTGGCAGATGATACAGCAAGAAAGACCAGAGGTCCTGGTAAGCTATTCTTCTCATTCCATACCTTTTAAGGTTTTAGAGGAAGTGGGTTATCCCAACAATGTTGTACCTGACGATTCAAGAATCTTCTGGAAATCTTATCTTTTTTACAACGGGGATTATCGGGTTATCCCTCTCTATTATCCTGTTTCAATGGATGCTGTTTTAGCCAAGAATCTCTCAGGTACAATAGTTAATCAATATAAGCAACAGAGGCGTTGGGCCTGGGGATGCATTGATATTCCCTTTTTGTTGTTTGGTTTCTTAAAAAACAAAAAGATTCCTCTTTCAAAGAAATTCTATCATTCCTGGAATATCCTGGACGGATTCTGGTCCTGGGCCACCGTGTCTCTATTGATTTTCTTTTTAGGATGGCTACCTTTAATCTTTGGAGGGGAAAGGTTCAACATCACCCTTTTATCATATAATTTACCCAGGGCCACCAGAAACATAATGACCCTGGCTATGGGAGGAATGCTTGTGTCTTGTGTAATTAGCTTTTTAATTCTACCCCCAAAACCAAAACAATGGGGTAAATTAAAAAATCTTTCCTTAATCTTGCAATGGCTATTATTGCCTTTTACTTTGATTTTTTTTGGAAGCATTCCCTCTTTAGATGCCCAGACAAGATTGATTCTGGGAAAACATTTAGGTTTTTGGGTAACTGAAAAAACAAGCGTATGAATTATTTTCTAAATTATTCTGTCTACATCTTTTTTGGAATACTGCCCAGCTTCTTGTGGCTCCAATTTTATCTCAGGAGAGACGTCAAACCAGAACCAAAATCAATGATTCTAAAAATCTTTTTTTACGGGATGCTGTTGACCCTGCCTGCCCTTTTTTTTGAAACAATATTTTATGAAAAAATTAAATTATTAAATCTTTCGCCTTTTGTTACCTTGGTTTTAAGCATGTTTGTGGGGGTGGCCTTGGTTGAAGAATTCTTAAAATTCTTGGTGGTTAAAGAAAAGATTTTAAACGACCCTGAATTTGATGAACCCGTAGACGCTATGATTTATATGATTATTGCAGCTTTAGGTTTTGCTGCCGGAGAAAACCTTTTAATCCTGTCTCCCTTGATAAGGCCTGTCTTTTGGGGAGAAATATTTAAGATTTCTCTCTTAAGGTTCCTGGGGGCTACTTTTTTACACGCCCTGTCTTCAGCCATCATTGGTTTTTTCATTGGTCTTTCATTCTTTGAAAAACAAAAAAGAGGGAAATTACTCACAGTAGGCTTTCTATTAGCTATCCTCTTGCATGGTTTCTATAATTTCTCTATAATAGAAATGGAAAAAGGTTCAGAGATTTTAATTCCCTTTTCCCTTTTAATGATTTCAGCTGTCTTTATTTCTTTTGGTTTTAAAAAACTAAAGAAAATAGACATATCCCACAAACAAAATATTTAATTATTAATTATTTAATTTATTAACACATGAACAATTCTTTTTTTAAAAAACTTAAAAAGGGCATGGGTATCAAACAAGTGGTTAATGAAGAAGAGCCTGAAGAAGAAATAAAAGAAGAGCCTGAAGAAGAAACGAAAAAAGAACAAATCAAAGAAATACCTATTGAACTGGAGGTTGAAAAAGAAAAGAAACCAGAACTAAAAAAAATGCCCAAAAAAGAAAGAGTTAAAATAAAAAAGCCCTTGGTAAAGGAAGAAGAAAGATGGCCAGAAACAGAAGGTCAGTTGGCAATTGATGTTTATCAGACAGAATCACACCTGGTTGTCCGATCAGCCATTGCTGGCATAAAACCAGAAGTTCTGGATATTTCAATAGAAGGAGACCTTCTCACTATTAGAGGAGAAAGAAAAAGACCCATAGAAGAAAATGAAGACTATTTTTTTCAGGAATGTTATTGGGGACAATTTTCCAGACAGATAATATTACCTGTTGAGGTTAATCCCAATCAGGTTGAGGCAACCCTAAAACAAGGAATTTTAACAATCAGGGTACCCAAAATATTAAGGGAAAAGAAAAGAAAGATTATTATAAAAGAAGACTAATTATTAAAATCAAAACCGCCCTAAAAAGCGGTTTTTTGTTTGAGATACAGATAATGCCCTCGGCAGGATTTGAACCTGCAACCCTTGCGGGACAACGTCCTAAGCGTTGCGCGTATTCCATTTCCGCCACGAGGGCAAAAAACATTTTATAACCTCACCCTATCTACAGGAATTTTAGCTTTTAAAATAAATAAAATCAACCCCAAAAATAGGGCTGATTTTTTCAAATCAAATGTTTTTTAAAACACAAAAAATCTGTCTTCAGTCTGTCTTATTCTTATCCTCCTATTAATCCTGCAACAACCGATGGAACTGCTCTAGACAAAAGGGCAACTGCCAAACCTATCATAGCATATAGTATATAATCCCTTCCTTTATTTACTTTTTCCGGGTCTCCACCTGCCGTAGATATGGTGAACCCTCCAAAAATGGTTAAAAGAGCTACCACCGCTACCAGAACAAAAAATACCCAATCAACCACGGTATAAACTGCATCTAACATACAGCACATTCCCCAAGACTTAGTTTCTGCTTCACTCACCGTGGCACCTTCAATACAAGCAGCATCAAAATCTGAAAGATCGTGTCTCAAGGTGCAACTATCTACTGGTTGAGCTAAAGACAATAAAGGAACTGCTGCTAAAACAGCCACTAAGATCAAACTTGGAAGTATTTTTCTCATTTTTCTGTTTACTTTCATCTTTTATTTTACCCGACCTTTTATTCTATAACAGAAAGTTTTTAATTAAAAACTACCTTTAAATTCCCAACAATACACTGATGAGGTCTGGAATACCCTTTGAAAGAAGGGCAACTACAAATCCGACAAGGGCATATAATATATAGTCTTTTCCTTTTTTAACTTTTTCAGGAGAACCTGCAGCAGTACTTATTTCATAAGCTCCCAATATTACCATTGCTGAAACAAATATTACCAAAAAAGTAAATACCCAATCAGTAACAAGCTTTACCGAACTCAAGAGACATATCAATGTCCATTTTTTTGTTATATGGTCTGTAGCTGCATTGGTTAAGGAACAAATATCTCCTCTCCCAACGGTCTCACCCTTATTATAGGTATTTCCTTCTATGACAACTGTCTTGCCCAATATACAACAATCCAAGGGTCTGTCTTGGGCTAAAACGAAAAAAGGAAGAATTAAAACAGTTAATAAAAACAATAATATTAAATTTAATAAGTTTTTATTCATTATTAATGAAAATTTAACCTGAAATTCCCAAAAGGGTTGCTATTAAATCTGAAATGCCTTTTGCAAGTAAAACTATGAAAAACCCAACAAGCGTCCAGATGATTATTTTTTTAGCCCGGGTAACCTGTTCAAGGTTACCGGCTGCTGTAACAAATAAGACTCCACCTAAAATTATCATCAAAGGAGTTAAAACAATGGCAATATTAAAAATAAAATCAATAAGATTATTAATAATGTCCTCAAAATTTTTAGCAGCTAAAGGATTTTTAATTGTGATACCTAATCCATCTCCTCCATTTCCATTCCCATTTACATTTCCATTTCCATTTCCATCTCCATTTCCATTTGGAGGAATAGTCCCATGATAGCAGCAACAAATCCCGCTATTACAAAGGTGGTCAGTTGGGACCCCTCCCACTGCCAGACATGAGGCACTACTTCGACAGTCACAATCGCCTGGAGCCTGACTACAAAGTTGAGGTCCTCCATTCCCATTCCCATTCCCATTTCCATTTCCATTTCCTCCATTAACAGGGATGTAAGTGTAAGCAGCTTTTGTATTACTCGCTATTGAAAAAATAAGTAGCAAACAAAATACTCCCATTAAAAGAGCAAGAAACATTTTTTTTCTCATATATATTTATATATATTATGTATATATATTATTTTACCACAAAATAAATTAAAGCCTCAAGACCTTTTAAACACCATACCCCAGTGATAAAGACCTGCCTCAAATTCTTTCTCCAGTTTAAAATCAATTTCTCTGGCTATTTTTTTTATCTCTTCAACAGAAACCTTGTCTTTGGGTCCCAAGGGAGCGCCTTTCTTCCAGTCTACTATCAAAAGCTTTCCTCCTTTTTTTAAAACCCTTTTTCCCTCTTCCATTGTTTTCTTTTTATCATCCACCTCAAATAAAAGATTTGTCATTAAAATCAGATCGCAACTATTACTTAACAACTTGGATGTTCTTTCTACGTCTGATTTTACTGTCTCAATGTTTAAGATGTTTTCCAACCGTGTCTTGCTTTTTAAGGCTGAAAGGGGTTCCTGCAAGATATCTATAGCATACACCTTTCCCTGCTTTAATCTCTTTGCCAAAGGTATGGCCCAGCCCCCAGAGCCTGAACCAAAATCAGCTGCAGTTAAGCTTTCTTTTAAATCAAGTATGTCTAAAACTTTTGAAGGATTGAGAAAAGCCATGTTTTACTTCACCTTATTTATTTTACCTCTTTTAAAAGACTTTTCAAAGTCTTGTGACAGATGCAAGGAATTTTAAATCTTTAAACAAAAGCTGCTGAAACAACCCTATCTCCCTCACCCAGCCTCATAATCCTGACTCCCTGGGTTGCCCTGCTTATCTTTGAAATGGAACCAATCTTTATCCTGATTACCTGAGCATGCTGAGAAATGACAATCAAATCATCTTCCTGACCTGTCAAAACCTTAGAGGCAACCAGGTTTCCTATTTTTGGGCTCACCCTTGCTGTTTTAACCCCCACCCCTCCTCTTTTCTGCAAGCCATACTCTTTTAAATCCGTCCTTTTTCCATAACCTTTCTCACTTACCACCAGTAAATATTGTTTGTTGTTTAACTCTTTCTTGGTTTTTAATCTTACTATATCCATTCCCACTACCTCATCTCCTTTTCTCAATCTGATTCCCTTCACTCCTGCGGCTGAACGACCCATGGACCTGATGTCTTTTTCTTTAAACCTGATGGACTGTCCTTTCTTGGTTACCAAGATTATTTCATTTTGACCTGTGGTTTTACCCACCTTTTTCAATAAATCTCCTTTTTTCAAAGAAATGGCAATTAATCCTGAACGCCTGATGTTTTTGAAATCCTCCAGGGCGGTTTTTTTAATTATACCTTTCTTAGTCACCATTACTAAATATTTCGTTTCAACCATTTCAGCTTTTTTACCCAAAGGTATTAAAGACAAAACCTTTTCCTCAGAAGAGATTTCCAGGAAGTTGAGTAAGCCCCTGCCCTTAGCTGTTCTTGCTCCTTCGGGAATCTCATAAACAGGTACTTTAAAAACCTTTCCCGAATCAGTAAAAAACAAGAGATTGTCATGGGTATTGGCTATCAAGAAATGCTCCACAATATCCTCACCCACTGTTTTCATTCCCATAATTCCTTTTCCTCCCCTCCTCTGAATCCTGTAGGTTTTGGGATTTATTCTTTTAATGTATCCTCCCTGGGTCAGGGTAATAATTGTTTCTTCTTTTGGGATTAAATCCTCTTCAGATATTTCCCCTACCTTCTGATTAAAAACCTTTGTTCTTCTTTCGTCTCCAAAGATTTGCTTCAGCATATTCAGTTCTTTTTTGATTATCTGTTTTATTCTCTGAGGACTCTTTAAAATAGCTGTTAATTCCTTAATCTTAGCCCTTAAATCTTTTAACTCATCTTCAATCTTTTTTCTTTCCAGACGGGCCAGGGTAGCCAACCTGGTATCTAAAATAGCATTGGCCTGAATCTCTGTAAGCTTAAATTGCTTCATTAAATTCTTCCTGGCATCCTCCCTGTTTGCTGATTTTTTAATTGTCTTTATGACCATATCTATCTTTGACAAACATTTGTTCAAACCTGCCAGGATATGAGCCCTTTCTTTTGCTTTTTTCAATTCATATCTCACCCTCCTCAAAATAACTTTTTTTCGGTGTAAGATAAAATAATTTAAGATCTCAACAAAGTTTAAAATCCTGGGTTGAATTCCATCCACTAAAGCCACCATATTCATATGAAAAGCTCTTTGTAAATCAGTAAATTTAAAAAGCCTGTTCAATACCCTTCTGGCTATTGCCCCTTTTTGTAAATCTATTACAATCCTCATTCCGTCTTTATCTGATTCATCTCTGATATCCCTTATTCCTTTGAGTCTCTTTTCTGAAACCAATCTGGCAAATTTTTCAAGCAGGGATGATTTATTAACCTGAAATGGAATTTCAGTAATTAAGATTTGCTGCCTTTCTTTCTTGTCTTCAACTATCTCTGTTTTACCCCTTACCAAGATGGGACCCTTGCCTTGAGAATAGGCTTCAATTATTTCTTTTTTGTTATAAATAAAACCACCTGTTGGGAAATCCGGACCCTGAACAAATTTAAACAAATCCTCTGTGTCAGCCTTTGGATGGTCGATAAGGTAAATTAAAGCATCGCAGATTTCATTCAGATTATTGGGAGGAATGTTTGTTGCCATTCCCACTGCAATTCCCAAGGTGCCGTTTAATAAAAGCTGGGGAAGGGGAGATGGCAAGACAACAGGTTCTTTTCGTGTCCCATCATAATTATCAATAAAATCAACAGTGTCTTTTCTAATATCCTTTAATGTTTCTTCGCCTTGTTTTGAAAGCCGCATCTCTGTGTTGTGACTAATAAATCCATTAGAAATAAAAGAATGACATAGACTATCTACTCTTAAAGAATAAACTCGTTCCCCTCCTTGTTGCTTTATAGAAACAATCTGCTCAAATAAATAATGGCTTTTTAAGAAATTCTTAACAAGCTCTAAATCGAATTGGTCTAGTATTTGTTCCAGACGATTATAATATTTTCTCAGCTTTGGATATCTATCTAAATTATGGGTTTTAAGCCAAACCTTATCTGCTCGCTTTATGTCTAATCCCTGATACTTTTCCCTTATATACTGAGCTAAATACGGAATATAATCAGTCTTAGACATTATTCTGTAATCGGAATTAATTTTAGAAAATTCCTCTAATCTTTGTTTCTTTTGTTTTGAGAGAAAACCAATTTGTTTTTTAAACAAACTAAAATTGCTGTGTCCACGAATGAATAATCTTAATGTTGTTCTTGTTCTTTCGGGTCTTAAAAACGAATCTATGCCAAATCTTAAAAATATGATTTGTAACTGTTCAAGCAATTTCTTACTACAAGAAGTATAGACTATTTCTATTGATTTTTGTTTTGTATCTTTATTGCGGTATTTACAAAGATAAATAGATCCATCTCCTTCAAAAAGTCCTTTCAGAAAAGCAGCTATTGATTTTTTACTTGAGTGAAAGATGGTTTCAGGAATTTGTTTTTTAGATGCAGGACTATTTTTTAATCCTAAATTTTCCAAAAATTCAACGACATGATAAGAATGAATCTCCAAAGCAGTATATTTTAGTTTTCCATAACCTGAAGGTCTTCTTTCAAATTCATGTAATCTACAATCAGGAAATATTTTTTTAAAACTCTTTTTGAAAGCACTTATGAATTCTTTATCTGTATTAACAAAACCAACAGATTTTGCTTTTGATTTTTTGTGTGAAACATAACCTTCAGATAAAACTGCACCCATTAAAAAAGCTAAGTCTGGGTTCATTCTTAAAGGTAGCTTATGGATTACAATGCGTCTGTTCTTTATTTGAGGATAATACTGTTTGAGACTTACTTCCTTTGAATGCCATAAAGCTTTATTGTTTCTATCAATAACTGCGAAATCTCCTTTTTTAATGTCTTTAAATAATTTCCATTTAAATATGGGTTTGCCCTCAGTATCTTTTTGAAGAGTTAAGATTGGATGATTATTTGTTCCTTTTAATTTATAACCTCTGAATGTCTTCACTTCTAACACAGGATGAATACCTGAATCAAACCACTTAGATGCTGAGTTTATTTTTTGAGCAAAAGACAAAACATTTAAAGAAATATCTTCTTTGTCAGAAATTTCATCAATTCTTTCCAAACAACGATTGGTCACTACCATGGAATCACCAGCAATACAATATCTCATGGCTGCAAATTCTCCTGGGTCATCGATTGAACCCATGTTTCCCTGACCTTGAATCAAAGGATATCTCAGGGAAAAATCTTGAGCCATTCTTATTGCCGCCCCGTATACTGCCTGGTCACCGTGAGGGTGATACCTGCCCAAACAACCCCCAACAACAGTGGCTGATTTTCTAGACCTTGCATCATGCCGTAACCCGTCTTCAAACATGGTATATAAAATCCTCCTCTGGACAGGTTTTAATCCATCCCTGACATCAGGCAGAGCCCGGGAAATAATCACTGACATGGCATAATCAATGTATGATTCCTTCATCTCTTGAGTAATCTCTCTTGATTCTACCTTAGTGACTTCTTTGTTGACTTTTTTTTCTCTTTTTTTCATTTTATTTCCGGGATTTCAAACTGCAGCAAACCCTTAAGCTCTTCCTGCAGCTTTGGGATTTGAAGCTCTTGTTTAATCTTTTCTCCTTCAATGTTTCTAACTTTCTCTTGCATGTTTTGAACATATAATTTAAAAAGAAAAACAGCTGTGATTATCAACACCACCCAAACAATTATCTTTTTCCTTTTATCGGGTAGTCCCTGAACTTTATCCAGTATCTTCATTTAATTTTTCTAAAACATTTTTTAAATCCTCTGGCAGTTCTGAACTAAATTCTTTTTCTCTGCCGTCTAAGAGCTTTATCTTTAAGAAACTGGCATGGAGGAACTGCCTTTTCAAATCTTCAGGACAGGCTTGATTTTTAAAAGCATAGAGTTTATCTCCTGTAATCGGATAGCCCAGATAATTAAAATGGGTCCTAATCTGATGTTTCCTGCCTGTCTTTAGGATAATATCAAGCAAGGTATATCCTTCCTTCTTTAAACCAGAATTTTCTTTCTTTAAGAATCTCTTTAAAACCCTGTATTTTGTTATAGCTTCCCTTTTGTCTTTTGAACCAGGCTCAAGAGGTAGATAAACCCTTTGTTTTATTCTGTTTTTTGGCGAACGACCGATTAAGGTTTTAATTTCTCCCTGGCTTTTCTTGACGTTCCCAACAACCAAGGCAATGTATTTTTTAACTACTTTTCTGTTCTTAAATTGTTCTTGTAAAAAGATTAAACCCTTGTTGTTTTTAGCTGTCAACAAAATTCCTGAGGTGTCTTTATCTAACCTATGAACTATTCCGTATCTGGGAGGTTTACCAACATTCTTTAGATAAGGAAATTGCTTCAGAAGTAAATCAATCAAAGTATCTTGGCTGGTCAATCCTTCGGGAAAAACTACCATATTGGAAGGTTTATCAATTACCAAGAGATTCTCATCTTCATAAATAATCTTGAGCCTCATGTGGGCATTGAGGGACTTGAACCCCCGACCTTCTGCATGTCGAGCAGACGCGCTAACCACTGCGCCAAATGCCCTCTATATGGGCATGCCAGGGATCGAACCTGGGACTTCCACTTTATAAGAGTGGCGTTCTACCACTGAACTACATGCCCCTTCATCTTGTTCACTAAGATTGTTAAATATGTTCTGAAAACCCTCTTATAGAGATTTAACTTTCACTTTAAGTGATTTTTCTTTTTTTCCCCTCTTTATCCTAGGTTTTGAAACTTTGACTTTTTTGGTCTTCTTTTTCCCAATCAATCTCTCAAATTCCTCTCTTTCAATTATTTCTTTGTCAATCAGGACCTCTGCAATCTCTCCTAACAACTTCTTTTTTCTCACCAATATTCTTTGGGCTTGCACTTGAGCATTCTTAATAAATCTTGCCACCTCTTCATCAATTAAGGCAGCCACCTTTTCAGAATAATTCCTTTGTTCTGAAATCTCTCTTCCCAAAAAAACCAATTCTTCTTTTTTACCAAAAGAAATGGGCCCCAGCTTTGACATTCCGTATTCCTTAACCAGTTTTCTGGCTAAATCAGAAGCTTTTTTTAAGTCATCGGCAGCTCCTGTTGTAATCTGACCAAATGTCAATTTCTCTGCACAATACCCTCCAAGCAGGGTTGTTATCTCTGCTAAAAACTCTGATTTTGTTTTGATTCTCCTTTCCTCTCTAGGCATCTTCAGGGTATAACCAGCTGCAAACCCTCTGGCAATAATTGATATCTTTCTTACTGGTTCAGCTTCTAACAAGGAAGAAGAAATCAAGGCGTGACCTGCTTCATGAAAAGCAGCTATTTTCTTTTCTTTTTTTGATAGAATATGGCTTTTTCTTTCAGGTCCCAACAAAACCTTTTCAATTGATTCTAAAAATTCCTTTTGAAAAACTTGATTTTTGTTTCTTCTGGCAGCTAAAATTGCTGCTTCATTAACAACATTTGCCAGATCCGCTCCAGTAAATCCCGGGGTTCTCTCAGCAGTCTCTCTCAAGTCTACATCTAAAGCCAGTGGTTTTTTCCTGCAGTGAATCTTTAAAATTTTTTCTCTGTCATTAATGTCAGGAATATCCAAGACTACTTTTCGATCAAAACGACCTGGTCGTAAAAGAGCTCTATCCAAGATATCAGGCCTATTGGTCGCTGCGAGAACTACTCTACTATCATCTCTTTCAAATCCATCCATTTCAACTAATATTTGATTTAAGGTTTGTTCTCTTTCATCATGTCCTCCGCCAATTCCAGCTCCTCTTGCCCGACCAACAGCATCTAGTTCATCAATAAAAATTATTGACCTGCCAGCTTTTTTAGCAGTAGCAAAAAGATCCCGAACTCTCCCAGCTCCAACCCCAACAAACATCTCCACAAATTCTGATCCGGAAATTGAAAAAAAGGGGACATTGGCTTCTCCAGCTACTGCTCTTGCCAATAAAGTTTTCCCCACACCAGCTGGACCCAAGAGCAATACCCCCCTGGGAATTCTTGCTCCCATCTTTAAATATTTCTTTGGATTCTTTAGAAAATCTACAATCTCTTTTAATTCTTCCTTTGCCTCTTTTTGACCGGCCACGTCTTTAAAGCTAATCTTTTCCTGTGGGTGACCTGTAGCCCCAAACAATCTGGCTTTGGCCTTGGTAAAATCAAAAGTCTGCATGGCTCCTGTCTTAGCCTGTCTGAAAATCATCCAGAAGAACAGGCCGAAAAGTAATACAGGAAGAATTGAAAACAAAACCGGTCCCAACCACACCCAGCCTCCACCGCTTTCTTTTATCTCAACATTAATCTTGTTTAACTTTTCTCTCTCAGCTCCATAATTCACTAAAGAGTCAGATAAAGGAGCCTCAGATTCTTTTCTGGATATAGCTTTTGAGTCATCTTGGTATGTTATTTCAAGCTCTTCTCCAGAAACAGTTATTTTTTTAACCTTGCCTTCATTAATATCTCCAACCAGTTGGGTAAGGGATAATTGTTTTATCTCAGTAAAGGGTTGAAAAAATAAGCTGAAAACAGCGGATATGCTTAGAAAAATCACTAACATCAATAAAAGATTTTTACCTAAAGTTTTCATTATTTGTGATAAAAATTATTTCTTAATTAATTTCAAGCTCATCCGGTGTTCTTTTTCATCAATGAATAAGATTTGAAACTTATATTTTTTGTCTACTTTCAAAACATCCTCCATCTTCTCACCTTCGAACTCAGATACATGACAGAGTGCCTGAATAGCTTTATTTATTTGAATAAAAGCTCCAAAAGGATTGATCTTGGTAACCTTTCCTGGAATTGTTTCTCCTTTTTTATATTTTTTCTCAATTCCTCCCCAAGGGTCTTTTTTCAAAGCTTTTAGGGATAAGGAAATCTTACTATCAGAGATATCAACAATCTTTGCCTCCACTTTGTCGCCAGGATTAACGATATCTGAAGGATCATCAATAATTTTCCAGTCCAGTTCAGAAATATGAATCAATCCCTCAAGCTGTTCAACTTTGTCAACTGGAAACTTAATAAAGGCTCCAAAATCAGTAATTCCAGTAATCTTTCCCTTTACAACATCTCCCAGCTTGTAATTCTTCATTATTTCTCTTACCTTATCTAAATCCTTTGCCTTTTCTGATAAAATAATCTGTCCTTTCTTTGGAAACAAATCAAGGATTTTCACCTCTAATTCTTCACCAATAAATTTCTGAAGCTCTGTTAAAATCTTTGACTTGTCTCCTCCCTCAACCTTGGGATAGTGTTCGCTTGCTAGTTGGGAAACCGGTAGAAAGGCAGGTATCCCAGAAATCTCTGTTATTAAACCTCCTTTGTTTGCTCCCAAGATTTTAACCTTTACCAGTTCGTTCTTTTCCTTCTTTTCTTCAAGGCTTCCAAAAGATAATTCTTTGAAAGCCCTGGTAATGGATAACTCAATAAAACCTTCTTCATTATCCAAATCAATTATTTTACTGAAAATCTTATCACCGATTTTCAATCCCTTTAACTTTTCTTTAGCATCATAAAACTCCTTTCCATAAATCACCCCTGTCCCAATCCGTCCCAAATCTAAAAAAACTGCTGATCTCCCTTTACCAACAACTTGTCCCTCAACAATCTCTCCAATCCTTGCTGGCCTTGAAAAATTGTTTTTTTCTAATACATCTTTCATAATTCCAAGAATCAAGGTTCTTGCCAAAGAACCGCATTTCTTATACTCTTTATCTTAAAACATATTTCTGAAATTTTCAACAGTTGAATGAAGGAATAATTTGTGATAGGATTCAGAGATAAGATTAAAATAGACTTCACAAATCATGAAAATTGTGTGGCACGGCCACTCTTTATTTCAAATAACAACTAATCCTGAGAAAAATAATCAGGTCCAGATTGTTATTGACCCTTTTGACAAAAGTATAGGATTAAGGGTTCCCAAACTCGAGGCTGACATCTTATTGGTCACCCATCAACATCATGACCATAACAATATTAAGGCAGTTTCTGGAAATCCTTTCTTGATTGAGGGACCCGGAGAATACGAGGTAAAAGGTGTTTTTATTCGGGGGATTCTCTCTTTTCACGATGACTCCAGGGGAAAAGAAAGAGGCATGAATACAATATACGTTATGGAAAGTGAAGATATTAAACTCTGTCATCTGGGAGATTTTGGTCAAAAAGAACTGACCGACGAACAAATGGAGAAAATAGGGGAGATTGATATTTTAATGATTCCGGTAGGAGGTAACTATACCATCTCATTAAAAGAAGTTGCAAAGATAATGTCCCAACTTGAACCCAAAATTACCATTCCCATGCATTATGCTATCCCGAAATTAAAGATTAAATTAAACCCCCTGAATAGGTTTTTAAAAATGTTTGGGATAAAATCTTTAACACCCCTAAACAAATTATCGATTAAAAAGAAAGATATACCTGTTGATGAAGCTAAAATAATAGTTTTAAAAAAATGAAAAGAATAAAAGATATTATAAGACCATTTTTAAAAAAAGACATTCCTAATATTCGTCCCGGCGATACGGTTAAGGTTTTCCAAAAGATTAAAGAAAAAGATAAAGAGAAAACCCAAACCTTCAAAGGACTGGTTATTGCCAGAAAACACAGAAAAGAGATTGGAGCTACAATAACCATCAGGAGGGTGATCGATGGTGTTGGAGTAGAAAGAATTTTCCCTCTTCACCTGCCAACAATTGAAAAAATAGAGATATTAAAAAGAAGTAAGGTAAGGAGAGCGAAGCTTTATTATTTAAGGAAAGCTAAGGGAAAGAGGGCAAGATTAAAAAGAAAGGAGTTTGTTCAGGTGATGGCAGAAGAAAAACCAGAAAAAGAAGTTAAAGAACCTTCACAGGAAAAACAAGAAGATGAAATCAGGCCCCGGCAAGAAATTAATAAAGAATAAAAAGAGCCGAGGTGGAGGAACTGGAAGACTTGCATCCTTGAGGTGGATGTGTCAGCAATGACGTGCGGGTTCAAATCCCGCCCTCGGCACAGTAGTTTATCGGGCACTTGGCGCAGTGGTTTAGCGCGCCGCGCTTACATCGCGGAGGTCGGGGGTTCAAGTCCCTCAGTGCCCACGTTTTGAAACTTGGAACCTGGCAAGTTTTACCTGTAGATTTCTATCTCGTCCACTCAAAAAGAACTACATTAAATATATATATAATGTAGCTTTTTAAAAACATCCTAATAAAGATTAGGTTCTATTTAATCTTTCCAAAGCCCTCTTGTACACCTTTTCATTAATCGGGGTTAAAACCCCAATTTTCTTTCCAAGACTAACCACTGCCCCATTATAATAATCTATCTCGTTTAAATCTTTTGGCTTTCCTTCTCTTCCTTTGCTAACAATGCCAGCCAATATGTTTCTGAAAGGTAATAAAAAAGATACAGGTAAAAAACCAAACAAATCAGCTAGAAATCCTACTGGATAATGAGGGAAGTTAAGGAATCTTCCCTTTGATAACTTAACAGTCTTAATATATTCTTTTAAAGCTTTTATTTCTTCTTTAAATATTTCTTTATTTTCAAATCCTTTTCTTACTGGAAGACCTCTTGAAGCAGCTGCCATACCTATTAAATTTAAAAACAGTTTAGAGAATTCTAAATTTTTCGCATCACTTGAATGAAACTCCTTAATCTCAAAGCCAGCTCTCTTTAAAATATCAACAATATCTTTAATCTCTCCTTTGCCTGAAGCCTTTGCCAGGGCTATTTTGATGGGTAGGGAATATTTAATATATATTTTATCTTCTGATTCTCTTTTATCTATCGGATTAAAAAGAACCATTCTAACCAGCCTGACTTTTTCTGATTCTTGCCCTAAAACCTGCTCAAGGCTTTCTTTTGCTGCTAAAAGGGCATCAATTCCATTTTGAGAAAGAATAAGAGCAGGTATTTTTTCTTTACACCTTTGAAAATAATATTTAATAGGAGTAGAAACCGGATTCTTGGTCGTTAAAAATATGATATCTGGTTTAAGTTTTTCCTGAAACTCAGTATCTTTGATAATTCTTCCTTTTAATAACTCTGGTGATTCCTTGTTTCTCTCAATATAAAGGTTTTTTTCTTCAACCAGCCTTACCTCTCTTTCTTTTGCCACACCCAGAACGTCAGCAGATTTTCTGAGTTCAGAAAAAAACATTGTGCCGGTTCTTCCTCCAACTCCGATTACAGCTATCTTTTTCATGATTTTGATAAAGTATATCAAACTAGTTATAGTATCTTATGAAGTATATCATTATTTGATGCTTCGATAAATTCAGTTCAGCTTTAACCTGATCCAGTTAAATACCCAATCTTAATCTTGTTGAATAAATTGATTTTAGCTTTAAAAAATGATATCTTGATAAATGCTAATTAAAATCCTTTTTAGGAGGGTTAGCAAAAATGGAAATGCCCTGGCTTCGAAAACCAGTGGGAGTAATCCCTTGTAGGTTCGAGTCCTACACCCTCCGCAAGAAAATAGGGATTAATTCTATAACTTAATATATAAAGGGTTTGCTTTATTAAAAGATTTAGTAAAGACAAGCTACATTATATATATAAATACTATGTTCAAGTTTTTAAAAAAGCAAAAAGAACCTAAAAACCTTAATGAGCTTTTGTCTCAGTTTAGAGTCTTAAAAAAGGATTTTGAAAAAATCTCCAAAGAAGTGAAGGGTTTAAAAAGAAACGGTAAGTTCTCAATTCAAAGAGTAGGCGTAGTTAGATTCAATCCTTTTAAAGAAATCGGTGGAAATCAAAGCTTCTCCATTGCTCTCTTGGATGCCAATAACGACGGAGTAGTGCTCACCAGTCTCTACAACAGAGAAGGAAACAGATTTTTTGCAAAACAAATAAAGAATGGTCAATCAAAATATTTATTATCTGGGGAGGAAAAAAGAGCAATAGAACAAACAAAAAGCATTAAAGTCTAAAAACCAGCTCACAATAAAAGAAATGCCAAAAACAAATAAAAAACTAATTACCCGTCCTCCGGTGGTAGTAATACTGGGTCATATTGATAGCGGAAAAACCACTTTACTTGACCAAATCAGAAAAACCAGGGTTGCCAAGAAAGAATCAGGTGGTATTACCCAGCACATTGGTGCCTACCAGGTTGAAAAAGAAGGGAAAAAAATAACCTTTATTGATACCCCGGGCCATGAAGCTTTTTCTCAAATGAGGTCCAGGGGAGCAAAAATAGCTGATATTGCTATCTTGGTGATAGACAGCTGCAAGGGAGTGGAGAAACAAACAAAAGAGGTTATTTCTCATATTAAAGAAGCTAAAATCCCGACAATAGTTGCCTTAAATAAAACTGACAGACCTGAAACTGATGCTGAAAAAGCAAAAAGAGAACTGCAAAAAGAAGATATCTTGGTTGAATCTTTGGGAGGAAAGATACCCTCAATTGAAATCTCAGCCATCACGGGAAAAGGAATTGAAGACCTTTTAGATTTAATACTCCTTGTGGCAGAAATGGAAAATCTAAAATCTGACATTTCAAAACCAACCACAGGAGTAATTGTTGAATCTTATCTGGACAGCAAAAGAGGACCTACGGCTACCTTAATCTTAAATGAAGGAGTGTTAAAACGAGGAGATATTATAGCCACCCCCTCAACACTTGGAAAAATAAAGGTTTTGGAAGATTTTGAAGGAAAGCAGGTGTCTGAGGTTTTTCCAGCAGACCCAGCAGTATTCCTGGGATTGGAAAATGTACCCAAGGTAGGAGAAAGATTTAAGGTCTTTTCCAGTTTAGAACAAGCCAAAATCTATCTTCAGGCCCCGGAAAAAAAGAAAGTAATCCCAGAGAGATTGGAAGTGAAACCAGAACAAAAAGTTTTAAATTTAATCTTAAAAACCGATGTTGTGGGTTCAATTGAAGCGATTAATGAGGTGTTAAAAAAATTACCTCAGGAAAAAATTGTTCTCAGGGTTTTAAAGTCAGAGGTTGGAAATGTAAATGAAAAAGATATTAAATTAGCACAAAGTTCCCAAGCATTAATTTTAGGTTTCAGGGTAAAGATAGATCTGGTTGCCAAAAGACTGCTCCAGAGAGAGGGAAATAAGGTTAAGGTGATGAATGTTGAAATAATTTATGAATTGGTTGAAGGGGTTAGAAAGTTCATGGAAAAGATTCTAGAACTTGAAACCATCAGGACTGATATTGGAAAAATCAAGGTTCTGGTGACTTTCTGGAGTAAAAAGAATCGCCAGATTATTGGAGGAAGGGTTACTGAAGGAGAAATAAAAAAAGGAGCTTCAATTGAGGTTTCAAGGAATGAAGAGGTGATTGATAAGGGAAAGATGATTAATCTTCAGAAGAATAAAAAGGATATTGAAAGGGCTCCAAAAGGAGAGGAGGTGGGAATATTATATGAAGGAAATAAGAAAATCGAAAAGGGAGATACATTAATCATCTTCATAAAAGAAAGAAAAAAGGCAGAACTATAAAGCTCTAATGTCAAAACGCATCAAACGAGTTAATCAATTGATAAAACAGGAAATATCTCAAATTCTCTTGCGGGAAATTGATTCTTTAAAAAACACCCTGGTAACAGTAACCAGGGCAGAAACCACTCCTGACTTAAGAGAAAGCAAAATCTTTCTTAGCGTGATACCAGAGGAAAATACAAATAAGATTATTAAATTTTTAAATAGAAATATCTATCGGTTACAGCAAAAAATTAATAAGAGGTTACACATGAAACCTGTTCCAAAGATAAAGTTTGTACAAGATAAAATAACAAAAGAAGCTGAAAAAATTGAAAGAATCTTAGAGCAGTTGAAAAAGAAAGAAGAATAAGATATTGTGGAATGACGATTAATAATTAGGGCCAGGTAGCCAAGCAGCTAAGGCGGCGCTCTGCAAAAGCGCTATACGCGGGTGCAAATCCCGCCCTGGCCTCATAATTTGCCTTAGCAAATTAATTAAATCTGCCCGGGTGCTGGAACTAGAAGACAGTATAGACTTAAAATCTATTGGGTTTTTAACCCGTGAGGGTGCAAGTCCCTCCCCGGGCACAA
>DAOUYT010000016.1 GCA_030665965.1 bacterium | reverse complement strand
ATCCCAAAACCAGACGATGCAGCTGATGCCCTGGCTATTGCCATCACCTACCTTTTAAAAGAAGCTTAAGAATCCTCTCTTTAAAACTTAAGAGGTCTTGACAAGGTTGCTTGAACGCTTATAATACTTTTTAAGATTCCTTAAAAACAGGGGTCAAAGGTCGGAAAATTAAAAAGTATCCAAAAGCATAAAGACCATGGCTTACGAAGACGAATTTTCCACTTACTCTGGTGGAGAAGATTATAACGAAGAGCCAGAAGATGAATCTAATGAAGAGCCAGAAGATAAAGAATTTGACGACGAATTTAGTGAAGATTAATTAAAACCCCTTATTAGGGGGTTTTAAACTTCAAGATAGTTTTTATTTGATTTTTAAATTATCTTTATAAATCTTCTCCTGCCAATCTTAATCACCGAACCCTTGCTAATTTTAACAACTTCCTGCCAGTCTTTTTTCAAAACTCCGTCAATCTTTACAGCTTTTTGCGATATGAGTCTCTTTGCTTCTGATTTTGACGAGACCAGTTTTGTTTTTATTAACAGGTCTAAGATATTAAGTCTTTCTTTTTTTATTTTTATTTTATTAATCCTTAAAGGTATTTTCTTTTCTCTAAAAACCCTGTTAAATTCTTGTTCAGCTTTTTTAGCTACATCTTTGCTATAATATATTCTAACTATTTCCTTGGCTAATTTGGCTTTTAAATCTCTTGGGTTAACCTTTTTCGATTTTAATTCCTTTTCCATTTTTTCAATCTTTGATAGGGGTATTTCACTACACAGCTCAAAATAATGAATAATTAATTTATCTTTAAGAGACATAATCTTTCCATACATTTCATCTGGTTTGTCGGTCAGATTAACAACATTACCGTAACTCTTACTCATTTTCCTTCCATCTAAACCTAATAATAAGGGAACGGTTAAAATAAACTTTTCTTTATTGTTGTAAATCTTTTGAAGTTTCCTTCCCACCAGCATATTAAAAGTCTGGTCTGTGCCCCCAACCTCTAAATCAACATTCATTGCAACAGAATCATATCCCTGCATTAAAGGATACAGTAATTCACTCACCCATACCTCTCTTCCCTTTTTTAATCTTTCCTGAAACATATCCCTTTCCAGGAGACGAGATATTGTGAACCGAGACGCTAGTTTTATCAAATCTCCAAACTTAAGTTTAGACAACCAATCATGATTATATTTAATTTTAATCTTAGAAATATCAAGAATCTTTGAAACCTGTTTTTTATAATCCAGTATATTTTTTTTAATCTGAACTAAAGTAAGCTGTTTTCTTTTCTTGTCCCTTTTTGAAGGGTCTCCCAGTTGAGCGGTAAAGGTACCGATAAGGAAAATTACCTCGTGTCCCAAATCTTGAAATTCTTTCAATTTTCTTAAGGGAACAGCGTTTCCCAGATGAATATTGGATGAAGTCGGGTCAATACCAAGATAAAGCTTAATCTTACGTTTCTGCATCAAGCCTTTTAATTCCTTTTTACTGGGTAAAACCTGTTCAACCCTCCTGGTTAAGACCTCTTCAATTTTTCTAGGATTGGTATTAAGCATATTTTTATTATAGATTAAAAACTGAGAAGTTTAAACCTTCTAATTTTGGAAAAAAATAAAAAAGTTTTATTATAGTAGATAAAAACGATGCCAAAAAGAAAATATCATAGAAAAACCTACAAAAAACATAAAAAGAAAAAGGGGACTAATGATTTGATGACTAATTTTCTCCTCTTTGGTTTTTTATTTTCTGTTCTCCTTTCTTTGTTTTTATTCGTTTATTACGTTAAAGATTTTCCCCGGCCTGAAATATTTACGGAGAGACAGCTTGCCCAATCCACAAAGATTTACGATAGAACAGGCCAAGTTCTCTTATATGAAATTTACGGTGAAGAAAAAAGAACCTGGGTTTCTCTGGATTCAATACCCAAATACCTACAACAGGCTGTGATTGCAGCTGAAGATTCAGATTTTTATTATCATTTTGGAATAGATTTAAAGGGAATTCTCAGATCAATCCTGGTTGATTTAAGGATTGGACAACCTATTTACGGAGGATCCACCATTCCCCAGCAATTAATCAGGTCAACCTTTTTATCTCCTGAAAAAACAATTGAAAGAAAATTACGTGAAATTATTTTGTCTTTAGAATTAGATCGCCGTTACCCTAAAGACAAAATCCTTGAATGGTATTTAAATCAGGTCCCTTTTGGTCAAAATGCCTACGGGGTGGAAACAGCAAGTCAAACCTATTTTAACAAGTCTGTCACTGACGTTTCTTTGACTGAATCAGCTATTTTAGCTGCTTTAATCAGAGCCCCTTATCGCCTTTCCCCTTACGGAGAAAATAAACAAGATCTTTTTATTAGAAAAGACTATGTTCTAAACAGAATGGCACAAGAAGGATTCTTGTCTAAAGAATCAGCTGAAAATGCTAAAAACCAAGAAATAACCTTTATTGAAAGGCCTATTCAAATTAAAGCCCCTTATTTTACCTTATGGGTAAAACAGCAATTAGAAAGAGAATACGGTGAAGAATTCTTAAGAAAAAAAGGATTGAAAATATATACTTCTTTGGATTGGAAGATTCAGGAAATAGCCAGAGAAGTGGTAAAAAACAGGGTTGAACAAAATAAAGTATATAATGCCCACAATGCAGGCTTGGTAGCTATTAATCCTGCCACAGGCGAGGTTTTAGCTATGACCGTAGGAACGGGAGACTATTATTCTCCTTCTTTTCCAGAAGACTGTGTTGAGGGAGAAAAGTGTTTGTTTGACCCTATGTTCAATGTGGTGGTAGGAACAGAAAGCAATCCTGGCCGGCAACCAGGTTCAGCGTTTAAACCCTTTATATATGCTACTGCTTTTAAAAAGGGCTATGATGATAAATACACTATAATTGATGAACCTACTAATTTTGGCATATATGGAGGAGAAGAATATATTCCTCGAAATTACGACAATCTCTTCAGAGGAGAGGTAACCCTGAGACAGTGTTTGGCCCAATCCTTAAATGTTCCTTCAGTAAAAGTCCTTCTTGAATTAGCTGGATTAGAAGAAAGTATAAAGACTGCCAAAGACTTAGGCATTAATACCCTGACACCCCCCTACTTTCCCTCCATTGTCTTGGGAGGATGGGAGGTGAAGTTACTGGAAATAACCTCAGCTTACGGGGTTCTTGCCAATGATGGTTTAAAGATTCCACCTGTTGCTATTTTAAAAATAGAGGATTCAATGGGAAACATTATTGAAGAAAATAAAAAATCACCCATAAGGGTTTTAGAAAGTGAGGTGGCAAGATTAGTTAATGACATTTTGTCAGACAATGAGGCCAGAAGCCCCATGTTTGGATCTTCTTCGGTTTTATATATTAAAAATTACCAGGTGGCTGCTAAAACCGGAACAACGCAAGATTACAGGGATGCCTGGACAATTGGATATACTCCTTCGGTTGTGCTGGGAGTCTGGGTGGGAAACAATAATAATGAATCTATGGCAAAAAAGCCAGGAGTTGTCCTGGCAGGTCCCATTTTTCATGGCTTTATGGAAAAAGTATTACCAATGTTCCCGAAACAAAGCTTTAAGAAACCAGAATTTAAAAATGAGCCCGATGCAGCCACTTCAACAATCCCCCATAATCAGGATATTGAATAAATATCAGACGGTAAATAAAATAAACCTGCCTGAATAACTAGCTAGCCTTAATAGGCATTATAATATAAAGATAATCTTTGCTGCCCAAGGGTTTTAAGGTAGCTGGACCTTCTTCACTTGTCAGTTCAAAACTTAAATTTTCTCCTTTCATTTCTGAAACCCCATCAATAAGAAAGCGGTGGTTAAAAGAAACCAAGATGTCCTTACCTTTAATCCTTCCCTTAAAAAAGCTTTTGTACTCGCCCAGATCAGGGCTTTGACTCAAGACCTCAATTCTTCCACCCTTTGAGTCAATCTTTATTTTAACCTCATTTATCTTCCCGCTAAAAAGACTTGCTGTCTTAATCTGGTTTAAAAACTCTTTTCGTTGAACCTGAATCTGGGTTTCGTATTTTTTAGGAATTATCTCTTCATAATTTGGATATTCGCCTCCAATTAGTTTTGACGTAAATTGGATATGAGGATGGGTAACCTCCCCAACCATGTATTCAAATAAAATCTGATTGGGAGATAAATAGATTTTTAAATCTCCTTCTTTTTCACCAAAAATACCAACAATCTCTTTTGCCGCAGACTGGGGCAAGATTAAAGAATATTCTTTGGAAAGATTGGTTTTTAAAAAGAGTTTTTTCTCTGACAACCTGAAACTATCAGTGGCCACTATTTTGATTAAGTCTTTTTGAAACAAGAAAAAGATGCCGGAGATTTCTGGTCTGGCAGTTGAAGAAGAGGGAATGTTTAAAACCTGGTTTAGGGCCTGACAAAAATTATAATTATTAACTGTAATAACATCACCCTCTTTGGGTTGAGGAATAATAGGAAAATCTTCAGGATTCAATCCTTTTATTTTGGTTGCATAATTTCCACATTTTAAATCTAAAATAAGATTTTTTACTTCTAGGCTTACAGGCTTACTGGGAAGAAAAGTAAATAGATTAGATAAAAACCTGGTTGGTATACAAATTTGTCCTTGTTTTTCCACTCTGGCCAAACTTTGCCAATTAATACCCGACTCTAGATTGGTGGTTGATAGTCTTAAAAAATTCTTTTCTGTTTTCAAAAGAGTGTTTTGTAAGATAGGTAGGGTTAAGGATTTTTGAGATATTTTTTCAACCACCTTAATTCCTTCTTTTAGTTTTTCTTTTAATATAGTTAGTTTCATTGTTGTTGTTGTGTTTCTAATTTATATATGTTTTTAAAAACAAATGAATTGGGGAATATCTGGGGATTTGTCTGGGATTTTGTTTGGGAAAACCCGTTTAATTTTTAAGGTTTTAATTTTAGCCTTTATTATCTAAAGTTTTTCCCAAGATTATCCACACAGAACTCTATGTTTTATTGTCTCTATTTCCTCACCTAAACTCTCATTTTTTTCCAGTTCTTTTAAAATCTTTTCGTAAGAATAAATAGCCGTGGTATGGTCTTTGCCCCCAAATCTCCTGCCAATAAAGGGGAAAGAGGCTTTTAATTCTTTTCTTAATAAATACATAGCTATTTGTCTTGGCCGAACAATTTCTTTTTTTCTTGAGACAGAGATTAAGTCCTTTTCTTTTAAATCATAAAAGTTAGCCACGACCCGGAGTATTTTTTTTACATTAACAACCCTGTTGGGAGAAGAGATGAGATTTTTTAATAAAGATTTTGTTATTTTAAGATCAGGCGGATTGTTGTTTAATTTTTGGTATGCAATTAAGATATTTAAAGCCCCCTCCAGCTCTCTGATATTTCTTTTAATATTAGAGGCAATATAATTTAAAATCTCTTCTGAAAAATCGGTTTTCCTTTCCTGACACTTTGATTTTAAAATAGCTATTCTTGTTTCCAGGTCAGGAAGGGATATGTCAACTATCATCCCTCCCTCAAATCGAGACCTCAATCTTTCAGCCAAAGCAGGGATGGCTTTGGGAGATCGGTCAGAAGAAAGGATAATTTGCTTATTCTTTTCGTATAAACTATTAAAGGTATAAAAGAACTCTTCCTGCGTCTTTTCCTTACCGGTTAAAAACTGAACATCATCGATAATCAAAACATCAATCTTTTGATATATGGATTTTAACTTTTCAATCTGGCGATTTCTAATTGAAGCAATAACCTTGGAAACAAATTTTTCTGTTGGAATATACTTGACCTTCTTTCGTTTAAACTTTTTAACTATTTCATTACCGATTGCTTGTAATAAATGAGTCTTTCCCAGTCCCACCCCTCCATAAACAAAGAGAGGGTTGTAGACCTGTCCAGGATTTTGGGTTGTTGCCCATCCTGCTGCATGAGCCAATTCATTAAAAGGACCCACAATAAAATTTTCAAAGGTATATCTGGGATTGAGATTTGTTTCTTTTCCCACTTTAAATTCCCGAAACTCTAACTGTTCATCTTCTGGAGAAAAAGAAATAAAATTTTTTACAAGTTTTAATCCTGATTTTCCTACCTCATATTTCACTCCCTTAATCCCCCTGTTTAGATTATATAAGGTCTTAAAGATTGTTTTATTATACTTTTGTTCAAGCCACTCTTTGGCAAATGAATTGGGAACAGATATAAAAACCATCCCGTCTTTTTGAGAGATAATTTGAGTGTTTTTAAACCAGGTGGCGAAATTGGCTGGAGATATTTGTAATTGAATTTGGGCTAAAACCGCCTGCCAGAGTTCTTCTTGAGTCATAATAAATTAGTTTTTCTAATCTTACTCTTTTTAATTATACTATAAGTCAAGGGAATGTAAAATTAAGTGAAAATCCTGTTTTTTGTTAATAAATTGGGTAAAAACTGTGAATCGATATCTTAAAAAACCAGCCTTAATCTTTAATAAATTTGATAAAATACCGACTTATTAAAAGATTGACTTACTGTGTTTTTATGTTTAGAATAAACAATATGTCAATTACCTATCGTCCCAAAAAAAGGAAGAGAAAAAGAACACACGGTTTTTTAAGAAGAAAAAGAACCAAAGCAGGAAAAAGGGTTTTAAAAAGAAGGAGGAAAAAAGGTCGTCAAAGACTAACAGTTTAATCTAATGTTGGCAAAAAAGAATCGGGTAAGGAAAAAAAAGGATTTTGAAAGGATTCTAAAAGGAGGTGAGGGTTTTAAGGAAGATTTTTTAATTTTAAAAGTTAAGAAAAATAAATCAAATAAGATCCGTTTTGGCTTTATAGTTGCCCAGAAGGTTTCAAAAAAAGCTGTGGTGCGCAACAAGATTAAGAGAAGACTCAGAGAGACGGTGAGGTTAAAAATGGAAAAAATAAAAAAAGGAACAGAAGGTGTATTTATAACTCTTCCCGGGATAGAAACAAGGGATTTTAGGGAAATTGAGAATATAGTAGAAAAACTATTTAAAAAAGCAGGGGTTTTAAATTTATGAATTTTCTCATCAATGCCTTTAATACATTATTATATCAACCGTTATTTAACGCCTTGATTTTATTATACGAGTATCTACCGGGGCATGATTTTGGAGTAGCAGTGATTGTCTTAACCATTTTACTCAGACTGCTTCTCTATCCATTGATGGCCCAGGCCATAAGGTCTCAAAAAACCTTAGCTGATCTCCAGCCCAAGATCAAAGAAGCCAAAGAAAGGTTTAAGGATAATCAGGAAAGACAAATGAAGGAAATCATGAGTCTTTATAAGGATAAAAAAATCAATCCCTTCAGTATGTTTTTACCCCTATTAATTCAATTGCCTGTCTTGATTGCTCTTTTCTGGGTATTTAAGAATGGATTGCAATCAGAAGAAATAACCATGCTGTATAGTTTTGTTCCCCATCCAGGACAAATCAATTATCTTTTTTTAGGATTGATAAACCTTTCTCAGGTTAATATGCCCTTAGCTGTTTTAACCAGCATCACCCAATTCTTTCAATTAAAGACCCAGAATCCAAAAACCGGAACCCAGAAGAAAGAAAAAAAAGACAGCATGAGTTACTTTTCACAAGCAAGCAAAAAACAAATGCCTTACTTTTTTTCAGCATTTACCTTTATTTTTCTTTTAAAGCTGCCTGCCGCCATTGCCCTTTATTGGATGGTTACTTCTTTGTTTTCAATAATTCAACAACATGTTTTAAATAATTATGATAGACCTAAATAATCTAAAAGAAATTAAAAAAACCACAAGAGAATTCTTTGAAAAAACCACTTTTAATGTAGAGATTGAGTTTTTGCCTCAAAGAGACCTTACCTTGCCTATTCATTTAAAGACCGATAATCCCCAGATTTTAATTGGGGGAGGAGGGCAAACCCTGACCGACATCCAGCACTTATTGAAGATAATCTTAAAGAGAAAAATTCAAGAAGGCTTCTATATCGATTTAGACATTAATGGTTATAAAGAAAAGAAAATTGAATATCTAAAAGAGCTAGCCACATCAATTGCTGACGAGGTAGCTTTAATGAAAAAAGAAAAAGGCCTTCCTTCTATGCCAGCTTATGAAAGAAGGATTATCCACTTAGAATTAGCTGAAAGAGGAGACATTACCACAGAGAGCATTGGCAGGGAACCTGAACGAAGGATAATAATCAGGCCTTATTCTTAATACTGGTGTTGTTAATAAAAACAAAAGGGTCATAAATACCCTTTTTTATTTTCAAAACCCAGATAAAGCTTAAAGAAGAGAGGGTAGTTGAAGAGTGATTAATTCAGGGTTAATAACCTGTAAGATTAAATAAGAAGACAGAATAATGACCAATCCCAGAACAGCAGAAGTAAGTTTTTCTTTGGCCTCTGTAATCTTACCTGCGCTTCCTCCTGAGGTTAACCATTGAAAACCACCCTGGATAAACGTAAAAAAAGCAGAAATACCTGCTATTGAAATGATGAAGTAATAAAACCAGGCAATTATTTCATTTAAATCCTGGTCCCAATTTAAATCAAATCCCCCGAATTCTGGATAGTCCAGATTCAACTTCAACGGAATAGTAGCTGCCAGGGTCATATGGGGTAAAAACAGGCTTAGAGTCAAGATAAGCGAGAGAATTTGTTTTTTAAAATCAGTCATTTTTATTAATACATTAACTCTTTTTTATTATACCACAATTTCAGGAAAACAATTATTAGCCTGCTTCCTTGGCCCTTTTTATTCTTAGAACTTCTTCAGGGCTGGTGGTAATTATCTGGTCTTCGGTATAAGAAGCGACCACTTTCATTGCCACGTGCTTTTGTCCGGCAAAGAACATCCCCTCTCCTACATCTGCTTCCAGCAATAAATACTTTTCTTCATCGGTTAGATTGAATGCTTTTTGGACAGCATCAATGGTGGCTGTCGACTGTTTCATTAAAACCTGCAAGGAAGAATTGGTAATGATTGGCTGTCCGTAATTGGATTTCATAAAGTCGTTAAGGTCCTGGGTAATGGTGGTTACTCCCAGCCAGTATTTTCTGGCTCTCTTGCAAATTCCAAAGAGAAAGGAAGCCCCATCTTCATTTTGCATTATCCACCAGGCTTCATCAACCACCAGGATTCTCTTTTTCAATTCTGACCTGACCTCGTTCCAGATATATCTCATAATAATAAACATTGCCATGGCCCTTAATTCATCTTCTATGTCCCTTATTCCAAAAACAACAAAGGGTTTGTCCATTGAAATATTTGTGGGCTGATTGAAGAATTGGGCAAAGGTTCCTTTGGTGAATTTCCTCACCCTCCTGACCAATGATTCAGCCCCTTCCATTCCTTCTAAAACAGATTCAAAATCTTCCATTAAAGGTATTCTCTCTCTCCACTTAGAGTGATCGGTCTCTGGGGTGATGTCTTTTGCAGCATAGGTTTCAGCTAAAGCCCGGTCAACAATGGCATCTTCTTCTGGTGTCAATCCTCCCAGCATAATCCTTAAAAGTCCCACCAGATTAATAATATTTGACCTTAACACGTCTTCTGGTTTTTCATCTTCCCTTGGTGTGGGTAGGTCAAAAGGATTAATATGACTCTGGGAAGCCAGAGAAATATTAAAGAAAGAACCTCCCACTGCATCAGACAGGTGTTTATATTCGTTTTCAGGGTCTAATACAATTACTTCCACCCCTGTCATCAAAGACCTTAAAATATCTAACTTGATGGCATAAGAGTTGTGAACAAACATTCCTGCAGTGCCTGCTAAAAACACTTCATTGTCAACAGTTAAATCATAAACATATTTATTGTTTTTGTTTTTAATTTTCTTAATTTTAACAATTGGATCCCAGAAAAGATCAGAGTTAGCTAATATTTTCAACTGAGCCAATTTTTCTTCAACCTGAGGGATTTTATTTACTAAAACATCTTGATAGTTTTGCCAGACAAATTGAGCAGATTTTTGAATTGTTTCATAGCTTGTATTACCTTCAGGTTTTGTTACTAAAGCTGACTGGAGAGAGCTATTATAATTTTTCATTGGAATAGCCATTTCTTTAAAACCCAAATGAATTGTTTCTTTAATCTTTTTTAAAGAGTAGGATTGGCCATTTACTGTTTCAATTAACCTAAAGGCGTTACAGCAAAAAGGATTAACTTCTCTGTTTTTAACAACCTGCCAGCTATGACCTAAAGCTTGCCATAAATCTCTATTTAATTCTTTATCATTCTTTCCTAAATTGATTATTGTGCTTAATTCTGGAAGTTCGGTTAAAACCCTAAAAGTAGAAGTTAAATCTTCAAAATACTGGATTCTTTGTTCAATTTTATTTATTACTTTCAGTAGGTGTTGAGGAGAAGGATGACGAACACCTCTTTTCCACTCAGAGATTTCTGTTATTCCATAAAGCTGAGGACCAAAAAGATCATGAATTTCTTTAAAAATAGTTTCTAATGTTGGAACAATGTCAACATTAGTATTACCTGTTTTTTTAATAATTTCAGAAAGCTGATCCCTTTTTCTTTTTGAAATAAAATTAATATCTTGTGCAAACTTCCTGAGATTATCCTGGCCAGAAATAGTAAGCTTCCAGTAAGTCTTTTTGTGTTTCCAGCTAGGGATTTTCTTTTTTGTTTTTGAGGTTCTTGCAATGATTCCAAAAAAATACAAAAGATAGCTAATTTCTGAAATTAACCTTTTGGATTTAGAGACAGCTGAAATATATGCATTAGCTTCTGTTCCTCCATCTCCTTCAAAATAAGCTGATAGGTATTGGGCAATTTTTTGTTTTTCTAAATTAAATATGAATGGCCAGACTTTTTTTTGCTTTGATTTACCTTTTCCTCCTAAAGCCTTTACTATCTCTATAAACACCCGAGAACTAGTAATTATGCCTCTATTATCATAATAAAAAGGAATCTTTAATTCAGAAAAAGAGGAATCTATTTCTTTAAGCACCTCTTTATCTTCATTACTTATAATTATGACATCTTCCCTAATAGTTCCTTCAGCTGTAATAAGGCCAGCTATTTTTAAAAATCCCGATGTAATCTGAAAATCAATATTTAAAGAATATTGCTTTTTCCCGTTTTTTGAAACAACCTTTAGATTTTTAAATTTTGGGTCATTAGGTTTAATCTTAAGATAATCTAAAATCTTCCAGAAATATTGAATAGGAATACGACGGCCAACTCTATATTTATAAAGATAACGATGGAGATTTTTATCTAAATTAGCCTTCTTTAAGGCTTCATAATTCTCTTCAATCAGATATTCTCCACCAGCCACATAAATCCCTTTTGAATATCTAAGCAATTCTAAAAGATTTAAAGATTTTAAAGGAGAATCAGTTTCAGAAACCTGCCGGGGAACAGGAACAAATTCACCCTCTTTTATTTCAGAACCCTTGGCAGTCTTTATTTTTCCATTTTTTAAAACCAGCATATTATGATCACTTGTTGTAGTAATTTTTCTGCCGCTTTGGGTAGTAAATTTATAAAAAACATTTGGTGCTTTTTTCCTGGCAGCTACTGTCACTTCTGACCACTTTGCTTTTAAGTTTTTATCAAAACTGTAAACTTTAATTTTAGGATCAATTACTCCTTCTAATTCTTCGTCAATTTTAGTTATTCCCTGTTTTTTAATTAATCCTTCAACCAAAGACCCTATTTTTGTTAATTGAATTTCATTTCCATTCTTTATTAAGACTGGTTCAGATCCTAAAATTGACTTTCCTGAACCCGCCTTTCCGAATAAAACCTCATTGGCATTCTCTAAACCAAAACGGTCAAATAGAATAAGGGAATTGTTGTGTCTGTTGATACCATATAAAATCCCGTCATTAGAACTCAGGTCAAAAGAAACAAAGGGAAAGGTTGAAGAAAGGGGGCCGGTGTTCATTGAGGTATGGACCTGGAGCTGGTCTAAACCATAAGGAGCAGTGGAATTAAAACCTTCTCTTTGCTGATAAAGGGAGGGTTTAATGTAAATCAGCCTGGATTCCAGAATCGACCTCAGATTTGTTTCTATATCCCTTAATTCTTTAGGAGTGTTTCCATAAATGGTTAAATAAATGCCAAGCTTAAACATCCTTTCCTGGGCAGTTTGTAAGCTGTCCCTCAAAGATTCAAGGTCTTGATGGGCAACCTCTAAGACTGGATCCCTGATTAAGCCTTTTTCTTGTCTTTCATTGATTTCAGCTATGACCTCTGCCACCTTTTTCCTTAATTTCTTTAAAATCATTCCGGTTTCAACAGGATGAATGTGTAATCCAATATTCATTGGGGT
>DAOUYT010000028.1 GCA_030665965.1 bacterium | reverse complement strand
CCAGAAAGCTTGGAGGTAATTGTAATACAAAGAATATTATTAAATCTTTCCAGCTGCTGCCGGAAAGCACTCAGGAAATCTTTGGGTGAGGGTTGAGAGGTTTTACCAAAACTCTTAATCCCTCTCTTTTCTGCTTCCCTCATTTTCTGAAAAGTATTTTCTCCGGGCAAATCTTTTATTTCCGGCCAATCTAATTTCACCGGCACTATTACTATCTGATGTTCCTGGACTATTTCTTGAGGCAAATCAGCTGCCTCTTCAGTTACAAGACCAATTGTTTCCATAGAAGATGAAACACATAACATACAATAGAGGCTATGTGTTTTGCGTTATAAAATTATTGTTCAACCTTTATTTTAAAAATTCACAAACTTCCCTATTTTACGCTAAAGTTTTTAAGCACTTTAATATTCGATTTATTAACTAAAAGTTGCCAGACAAACACCGACATAGTGGGTAATCACAATAACCAAAATAGCAATGGTAAGGTGTTCTAAAACAATCGTATAAGGCTTTTCTCTTTTCTGTTCTGCAATATAGAAACTAAAAACTCCAATTAAAAACAATCCCCACAATATGCCAACAATTATTGCAACAGGTAATACAAAAAATAAAATGGGGATTATGAATGTCAAGGCAATGATAAATTTGGAAAAGAAAGTAGAGATGGTTGATTCCCAGATTTCTCTTTGACTGCGTTCTCTGTCTGACTCTTCAGAAACATGAATCCCTAAGGCGTCTGAAAAAGCATCAGCAACTGCAATAACTAAAATTCCCCCTATAAGTACTGTTCTTGAATGGGTACCTGAATGCAATCCCACCATTAATCCCAAGGTAGTGATAATTCCTGACATTAATCCAAAACCCAGACCTGTTTTAAATGATTGTTTAATTTTAACCATATCCTTATTCTATCAAAAAATCTCTTTACCACAAACTGTCCAGGCGGAGAACGATGTCAGAACCTGTTTACCCATGACCATCTCTTAAACTTCCGTTTAAAGCAGTATCATATTTACCCTTCCACATATCCTGCTTACCTTTCTTAAGGACACTATCAACCAACTCAATTTCTTCCCTTAAACCAGGAACAAATTTGTATTTGTTTAAATCATTTACAGTAACCCAAGCATGTTCTATCAGTTCGTCTGAAAGCATTACCTTTCCTGAATCATAATCACAATAAAGACTAATAATCATGGTTGGGATATTATCTGAACGAATATAGGCCAAGCTTAAAAGATAATGGATGTTTTTAATTTTTAATCCTACCTCTTCTTGTATCTCTCTTTCTAAGAGTTTTTCCAGAACATTATACCAATGGTCGCCAGTGTCTTTGGGAGCCCTTACATAATCACTTTTTCTCAATTTTCCACCTGGAACAGTCCAAAGACCTGGAAATGCTGTTTCCTCTAAACTTCTCCTTGTAATTAAATACTTTCTCTTTTTGATAATAATTCCAGTAACTACTATATAATGAAGTTTTTCATCTTCCATACTTTTTACTTTACCAAAGAATCGTCTTATTGGCGATTTTTTATCGTGACTTCCCTATTGGACGCGTTCAGAACCCTTGATTGGAGGAAAATTAAGGAAAGGTTAAAAGATTTAAAACCCATTATGAGTATTTATCTGATTTTTCCTGTATAACAATATTAAAACCTGGTTGATGAACATCTAAAACAAAAGAACCTTTCATAAAAGGTTCCTTTATTATTTGATTCTAGTCTTTTTTTAAAACCTCTTTTTATCAAATCCTCTACGATCACCAGAGAATTTTTTGAAAGGTTTCTTTTCCATCGGCTTAGCTTCATCTACTACAATGTTCCTTCCGTCTAGTTCTTTTCCATTAAGCGTTTCTATCGCTTTTTTTGCTTCTTCTTCTGAAGACATCTCCACGAATGCAAATCCTTTTGATCTGCCAGAGAATTTATCCATTATGATAGAAACAGAATCTACTGTTCCAGCCTGGGAAAACAAATCTTTTAAAGCGTCTTCAGTCGTGTCAAAAGAAAGATTTCCCACATAAACTTTATTTGTCATTTTTTTTCAAAAAAACTTATTAAACTTACCGACCTACTTCTAAGTTCTCACAGATAAAAGATTCAACGTAAGATTTAGAAAGTACGACATTCTCCTTTGTAAAAAGAAAAGTTATTTAAGTATATATCTAACACTTATTTTGTCAAATTAAATAATCAACTTCTCCGCATCGTGGACGATGTTAGAACCTGTTTAACAAAATAAAAGATATTTCAGTTATTTATTCTGAAGAAACATCAATACACTGTTCTCCATTAAAACATTTGTCCTCTCCACAATCACAAATTTTTACTTGATGGCTATTTTCTGGTGAACAACCGCAAGGACCAACAAGACAAAGGTTTGGATAATCGCTGGTTGCTTTACAGCATAGAGAAATTGTTACTTCGCCTCCCGAATTGATACATGCTTCTCCTGCTCTGTCTTTTACCTTTCCAGTTTCTTCATCAAAACATTCAATAACCATATCTACTGGAAAATTATAAGGCTCAATATCTGAACAAGGGATAGCTCCCTGGCCATCATGTACTAATTTCCAACTACCATTTTCTTTAGCTGCTAAAAACATGCCTGAATTTTCAGGCCCACCTGGCTGAAATACAACTCCACCCTTAACATGATTTTCTGTCTCTTGGCTAATATTTATGGTTACTTCTGCCATTTTCTTATTGTATTTTTCAGCCAAAAGCTTCTTTATTGCTTTTTCGGTAGAAACTACAGGTTCAATTAGCCCGCTTCCCTTTCCACATTTTACTTCTACATCATTTTTATCAGGTTCTGGTGGAATCCACTGACCCTCTGCTTCTTTGTATCCAGTAGCACCTCCAGCAACAGTACAAACAATCTGGTCTTTTTTATATCCCACCAATCCAACAAAGGTAGCGTCAGCTATATTGTAAAGATCTACTTCAAAACCTTTATCCAGGAAAAAAGACTCAATGCTATCGTACTGCTCACTTGATATACGTTTAGCTTCAAATCCTTTTCCTTCTATATCCACTTCTTCTACTTTTGGATCTACTTTAACCACCCATTTAAACTCAACTGGTTGTATCTCTGAAAAATCTATCCCAGTTTTTTGTTCAAGGTCTTCAAGAAGAACTGAAACTTCATCTAAAGATACGCATTCGCTTCCATTAAAGCATTTATCGGGTCCGCAATCACAAATTTTTACTTGATGGCTGTTTTCTGGGGAACAGCCGCAAGGACCAATAAGGCACAAGTTAGGGAAATCATCAGTTGCCTTACAACACAATGATGTTGATACCTGCCCTCCAGAGCTTACGCAAGCTTGCTCTTTTTCGGTTAA
>DAOUYT010000031.1 GCA_030665965.1 bacterium | reverse complement strand
AGTAGCAAACTGAATTAAAAGTAAACTCTGGAAATTCTCAACAAATAATTCAAATAAATTAAGACTAAAAAAGAAACTTGAAATCCTTGGGCTCAAAAACAGGCAGACTGCACTGAAAACCAAAAGAGAAATGAAACCTGCCAGAACTCCGCAGATTGCCCCCTGGACCAAGAAGGGTCCCTGGATAAACCAGTTTGAAGCGCCAACAAGCCTTTGAACCTTAATCTCTTTCCTTGAATTATAAATTGAAAGCCTGATGGTATTGAAGGTAACAGCAATTGCCATGATTATCAAGACTACGGAAAGGAAAATAAATATATTAATGATAACAGAGCTTAAAGAAGAAATTCTTTCAATCACTGATTTTCTTTGATAATAATCAATCTTTTCAATAAAACTCTCAAACTCAGGGTTTTCCAAAAAACCAAAAACCTTTCCGTATTGACTGGGTTCCCAGGCCTCGATGTTCAAGGAAGCTAAAAAAGGATTCCTTCCCAACTCTTCAATCGACTCTATTAAAACAGGTTCCTGTTCGTGTCTTATAATAAAGTCTTGCAAAGCCTGTTCAGGGGAAACATACTCTATATCTTTTACCTCAGTAAACTGAGAAATTTCTTCTTTTATACTTAAAATATCTTTTTCTGTCACCTGTTCTTTGAAATAAACCGATATGTCAATCTTTTCCTGAATGGCTGAAACCACAAACTGACTTATGTCCTTGAAAAGAAAGAGTGAGCTAACCAGCATAACAGCTAAAAACAAAACAAAGATGGTAGCTACCACCGTCTCTCTATCACGGAAAAAACTCTTCCAGCCTGAATAAAATATTCTTTTAATTAAGGTAAACATAATAATTTAAAGTATGAATCTCCCTCTTTTTCTGTCTCTTATCACCCTTCCGTTTTCCAAGGTAATCACCCTTTTTTTCAACCTGTTAATTGTTTCTTTATTATGGGTGGCCAAAATAACAGTGGTGCCCATTGCCTGAATTTTAAGCAACAGCTGTATTATTTCCAAAGTATGATAAGGATCAAGATTGCCTGTGGGTTCATCAGCCAAAATAACATTCGGGCGATGGACCAGGGCTCTGGCAATAGCCACTCTCTGCTTTTCTCCTCCTGAAAGCTCTGCTGGAAAATTATTTGCTCTTTCACTCAATCCCACAATCTCCAAAACCTTGGGTACATCCTTTTTGATCTCTTCATCTGAAGCTCCAATTACTTCCAACACATAAGCTACATTATCATAGGCAGTCTTGGAAGGAAGCAATTTATAATCTTGAAAAACAGCCCCCATCCTTCTCCGAAGCTCAGGCAATTCTTCCTTTTTCAATCTATGGATATCTCTTTTTTCAAAAAAAACTCTGCCGGAGCTGGGTTTTTCCTCAACCAACAGAAGCTTTAATAAGGTTGTTTTTCCAGCGCCTGACTTGCCGGCAATGGAAACAAACTCTTTTGGTTGAATCTCAAAAGATACATTTTCCAATGCTATGATAGGTTTTAATTCAGGAGAATGGGGAGGATATATCTTGCTAATGTTTTTAAAATTAATCAATTTAGGTTTTAGGGTTAATGTCTAAGCTCAAGGGTCCAAGAAATGGACGCTAATAACCCAGACACTAATCACCTAGTCTAATTTCAGCTTCAATAAATTGATCGATTTGACCGTCTAACACCTTTTCAATACCAGTGGCTTCTACCCCTGTCCTGAGGTCTTTTACCAGTTTATAGGGATGAAGTACATAACTCCTTATCTGGTTTCCCCAGCTGGCTGAAACCTTTTTTCCCTTTACCTCAGTCATTTCCTTTTGATGGCTCTTTTGATAAAAATCGTAAAGTCTTGAATAAAGTATTTCCATTGCTTTTTTTCTGTTCTGGGCCTGGGATCTTTCTGACTGGCAGGAAGCTACAATGCCTGTTGGTATGTGCCTGATTCTGACTGCTGTCTCTCTCTTGTTTACATATTGACCCCCAGGACCTGAAGCCCGGTAAAAATCAATCTTTAAATCATCTGATTTAACGTTTATATCTTCCTGGGACGGATCCTGGATTCTAGGAACTACCTCCACTAAGGCAAAAGATGTATGGCGAAGATTCTTTGATGAAAAAGGAGAAATCCTGACCAATCTGTGCACTCCACTCTCATTTTTCAAAAAACCGTAGGCAAAGAGTCCTTTAATCTCCAATGTCACTGTCTTTGTCCCGATTCTTCCTTCAGGTCCTCCACCCTCGCCAAAAGACTGATGTAAAATATCAACCTTAAATCCCTTTATCTGGCAATACCTTTCATACATTCTCAAAAGCATGGTTGTCCAATCCTGGGCATCCTGTCCTCCTGCCCCGGCATAAATGGATAATACAGCTTCTTTTCTGTCATATTTTCCTGAAAAGAAGACTTCTTTTATTTTCCTTTTCAACCTCTTCTCCAATTGATTTATCTCTTTCTGACTGTCTGCCTTCTCTATCTCTTTTTTTAAATCATCAAAACTGCTTATCTCCTGGTTTAAATGATTAAATTCCTGGGAAATCTTCACCGCCCTTTTCTTGTCCTGCCAAAGATCAGGATTTTGAAGTTCTTTCTCTAATTCTTTTAATCTCTTTTTCTTTTTTCCAATGTCAAAGACGGTCCTCGAGATCGAGGAGTTTATT
>DAOUYT010000022.1 GCA_030665965.1 bacterium | reverse complement strand
AAATTAGCAGAATTAATGAAGAAAAGAGAGCTTTCTTTTGTGAACCTTATTTCTTACAATCCCACAGGAATTTTTAAACCCTCTCTGAGTACAAGAATAAAAAAATTCAAAGATATTTTAGAAAAAGCAGGAATAGCCGTTACTCAGAGATATCGTTTTGGACAAGATATTAAGGGGGCTTGTGGTCAGCTAGTAGCTAAATAAGTTTATTAATTAAAGATCAGATTAACCAATAAAAAAATCAAAAATCTGACCAAGAGATATAGAGATAACTAATACTGCTAATTTTAGTCTTTCTGAAGAGTTTTTTTCTTAAGACCATAAGACAGTTTTTGTTTAGGTGGCTGACTTCATCGTCCATCCGTTATTATAAGTAATTTATCAGGTTTTTTTCAAAATCCACCTAACTAAAATTCTAAAATCGTTTCGTAGTCCCCGAATACCACTGCCCAGCGGGGACATTTTTGTTTTAAGTTGTTGAATAATTCTCCCAAAACCAATTTCCAATACATTTAATTCGCTCTCTTTTCGTAAGTTAAAGTTGGTTTTGGTAGGTGGGGACCTTAAAAATACCAAATAATGGGTATTTTTCATCTTAATTTATTATTTTTTATTCACACCCTTAAACTTGATTTTACCTTAATTTTAAGCTAAAATGAATATGAGATTATGGCAAAAATTGACCTGAAAACCATCAAAAATAAGGCTGGAAAAGAGATTAAAAAGAGCCAGACCTTAAAGGAATTGGATAGGGTTTTTAAGAGATATCTGGGAAAAAAAGGGGATCTTTCCTGGATTTTGCGTTCTTTAAACAAGATGCCAAAAACAAAAAGGATAAAGATGGGGAAAAAGGCAAATCAGCTTAAAGAGTTTTTAGAAGAAGCGATTGCCAAAAAGAGTGGGGAAATCAGAAAAAAAACAAAGAAATCATCAGAGGGGAGAGAATGGTTTGACATTACCATTCCTGGAAAAAAGCCTGTTTCCGGTCACTTACATCCTTTAACCCAGGCAAAGAAAAAAGCCGAAGAGATTTTTCAATCAATGGGTTTTTCAATAGCTGAAGGTCCAGAACTTGAAAGTGAATGGTATAACTTTGATGCCTTAAACTTTCCCTCAGAACATCCAGCTAGAGAGATGCAGGATACCTTGTTTATAAAGCAAAAGAACAGAGAAAGATTACCCAGTACAGCTAAGCTTTTAATGAGAACCCACACTTCTCCGGTTCAGGTTCGTTATATCAAAGAAAATCAGCCTCCTCTAAGAATTATTATTCCAGGCAGGGTCTTTAGACATGAAGCCACCGATGTTTCCCATGAGATTAATTTCTATCACGTGGAAGGGTTGATGGTTGATAAGAAAATCTCGGTAGCAAATTTTAAAGCCATAATAAAGGAGTTTTTAAAAAGATTCTTTGAAAAAGAGCTTAAGATTCGTCTCCGTCCCAGTTATTTTCCTTTTACCGAACCTTCTTTTGAGATTGACTTTTCCTGCCCCATGTGCAGAGGAAAGGGATGTTCTATTTGTAAAAAAAGAGGGTGGTTGGAGATTATGGGAGCTGGAATGGTTCATCCTAATGTGTTTAAGAATGCTGGTTTAAACCCTAAAAACTGGCAGGGTTTTGCCTTTGGAGTGGGATTGGACAGATTAACAATGATGAAATACAAAATAAGCGATATTAGATTATTTTACGGAGGGGACTTGAGATTTTTAATCCAATTCTAATTCATTAACATGTTATTTTCTTATAACTGGTTACAATCATTTTTTAAAGAAAAACTACCCAGACCCCAAAAACTAGGGGAGGTTTTAACAATGCATAGTTTTGAAGTTGAAGAAATAGAAAAAGAGAAGAATGATTGGTTATTGGACATTGATATATTGCCAAACAGGGGTCCTGATTGTTTTTCTCATTTAGGTGTGGCCAGAGAGATTGCCGCTGTCTTAAATCTTAAATTACGATTTGAAGATTACAGATTAAAGGAACAAGGAAACAAAACAAAAGATTACATTAAAGTAATGGTTAAAAACAAAGAGGAGTGCCTGAGATATACAGCCAGGGTTATTACAGATATTAAGGTTGCTCCTTCCCCTAAATGGATTCAAGACAGATTAAAGGCTTTGGGTTTAAAACCCATTAATAATGTGGTTGATATCTCAAATTACGTTATGCTGGAAACCGGACAACCATTGCATGCTTTTGATTTGGACAAGATATCTGATTGTAAAATAATTGTGAGAAGAGCCAAAAAAAGAGAGAAAATAATTACATTAGACAATGAAAGGTATGAACTGGATAAGGATGTCTTGGTGATTGCTGATTCTAAAAATCCTTTGGCAATAGCTGGAATCAAAGGCGGAAAAAGAGCTGAAATAGACAAGAAGACAAAAACCATTGTTTTGGAATCTGCTAATTTTAATCAGAGGGTTGTCCGCCGGGGTTCTAAAAAGATTGATTTAAGAACAGATGCTTCCTGGCGATTTGAACATGGTTTGGATTTGGATTTAACTGAAACAGCAATAAACAGAGCAGCTTATTTAATGGAAGATATTGCAGACGGAAAGATATGTCAGGGATTGGTTGATTTTTATCCTCAAAAGGTTTCTCCAAAGAAAATTAAATTGGATTTAGATTACCTTGAAGATTTGCTGGGAGTGAAAATTTCGCCAATGAAGATAAAGAATATACTAAAGAACCTGGGTTTTAGTGTTTCTCAAGATTCTTCATCTTCTCAGCTCTTAGTCTGGGTTCCAACCTTTAGATTGGATATCGCCATTCCCGAAGATCTAATCGAGGAAATTGGCAGGGTTTATGGTTATCACAGGATTCCTTCAGTTTTTCCCACAGCAGCTTTAGTTCCGCCAGAAAGAAACCTCAATATCTTCTGGGAGGATATGACAAAGAAGGTATTGAAGGAAGCTGGATTTAGCGAGATTTACAGCAATTCTTTTGTAAATAAAAAAGAAGCAGAACTCTTTAACTACAAAGACTCTCGGTTGATAGAAACAGATAATCCTATCAGTGCTGATTACCAATATTTAAGACCAAGTCTGATTCCAAACCTTCTGAAGAGTGTTAAGAAAAATCAAAGATTTTTTGGCAACATTAGAATTTTTGAGCTGGGAAAAATCTTCAAAAACTCAAAGGTTAAAGAAAAAAGAGCCCTTACCGGGTTAATGACAGGAGATGTATTCTATGGAGCAAAAGGGATTGTAGATATGCTTTTGAATAAGCTGGGTATCAGTGATATCTGGTATGACCAGTATCAGCCCACACCAGAAGAATCAAAGATATTTATCTGGCATCCTAAAAAATGTGCTGAAATCAAGGTTGGTGGAAAAGAAATAGGATTTTTAGGAGAAATATCTGGTAAGGTGATGGAAGATTTAAAATTAAAGTCCAGGATAGTGGTTTTTGATTTTGATTTTGAAAAATTACAGAAGATTGCTTCTGAAGAACAGGAGTTCAAACCCATTTCCTCTTATCCATCAGCTGTCAGAGACATAGCACTACTGGTTCCCAGAGATGTCTTGGTGGTAGATGTGTTGAATAAGATTGAAGCAGCTGGAGGTAGATTGATTAGGGATATCGATCTCTTTGATATCTATGAAGGTGAAGAGATATCAGAGGGAAAAAAGAATTTAGCTTTTCATATCATTTATCAGGCAGAAGATAGAACCCTGTCTTCAAAAGAAATAGACGGAGTTCAAGATAGGATAATCAAGGTTTTAGAAAAAGAATCAGGATGGGAGGTGAGGAAATAGGTTTTAATTTTAATAAAGACAGGCTTTTTTATTTCAACCAATAGTAAAAAAATGAAGAAGAAAAAAATTAAAAAGAGAAAAAAAACTAAATTAACATATACGGCAAAGGACATTTATGTGCTGCACGGTTTGGAACCTATCAGAAAAAGACCGGGAATGTATATTGGTTCAACCGGATCTGAGGGATTGCATCATTTAATCAGGGAGTGCGTGGGGAACAGTATTGACGAAGCCATCATGGGTTATTGTAGCGATATTAAGGTTTTTCTTTTGCCTGGAGACAGGGTTAAGATTGAAGACAATGGAAGGGGTATTCCTGTAGACAAGCATCCTCAGACCAAAAAATCAGCCTTGGAGACCGTAATGACCACCTTACATGCCGGAGCTAAGTTCGGAGGAAAGGTGTATGTTTCTACAGGTGGCTTGCACGGAATTGGTGTTTCCGTGGTTTGTGCCCTGTCAAGATACATGAAAGCCGAGGTTTGTCGGGAAGGCTTCAGGTATTCCCAGGAATATTCAAAGGGAAAAGTAAAAACAAAATTGAAAAAAATCGGAAGATGCAGGGACAGGGGAACGATTATTACTTTTGAACCTGATCCTGAGATATTTAAAGACATAAAGTTTAATAAAAAGAAGATCATAAATTATCTCCGTCAGCAGGCTTACCTGACCAAGGGCTTGAGGATTACCTTAATAGACAAAACAGTAAAGCCCAATACCACTTATAGTTTTTATTTTGAAGGAGGGATAGTTTCTTACGTTAAGTATTTAACTCAGGGCCGTGAGCTCCTTCACCGGAATACTTTTTATTGTTTTGAGGAAAAAGATGGAATCTTGGTTGAGACTGCTTTTGTTTATACCGATGAATATGAATGTTATGAAGATGCCTTTGCCAATAATATTCACACTGCTGAAGGAGGGACCCATTTGACAGGTTTCAGGAGCGCTTTAACCAGGACGTTCAATGATTATGCCAGGAGGAATGAATTTTTAAAAGAAAACAGCACTAATTTCAGCGGTCAGGATACCAGAGAGGGTTTGACAGCAGTGGTTTCCATTAAAATAAGAGATCCCCAGTTTGAGGGTCAGACCAAGTCAAAGTTAGGGAATTCTGAAGCCAAGACAGTGGTTGAACACGTGGTGGGCAAGACCCTGACAGATTTCTTGGAGAGAAACCCTACTGATGCCAGGGAAATAATTCAGAGATTCATTTTAGCCCAGAAAGCAAGGAAGGCTGCCAAAGCTGCCAAAGACATTATTTTGCGAAAAAGGCTTTTAGATGGTTTAGCCCTGCCTGGAAAACTGGCTGATTGTTCTTCTAAAAACGCAGAAGAATCAGAATTATATATAGTTGAAGGCGAGTCTGCTGGAGGAAGTAGCAGGCAGGCCAGGGACCGTCACTTCCAAGCCATTCTGCCTCTTCGGGGTAAAATCCTGAATGTGGAAAGAGCCCGTCTCGATAAAATCCTTTCTTCAAAAGAAATAAAATCCTTAGTCATAGCTTTAGGTACTGCTATTGCTGAAGATTTTAATATTGAAAAAGTCAGGTATCATCGAATTATCATAATGTGTGATGCAGATTCTGATGGAAATCATATTAAAGCCCTGCTCTTGACTTTATTCTACCGTTACTTTAAACCTTTAATTGAGAAGGGTTATCTGTATATTGCCCAGCCTCCTCTTTATAAAATTCAAGCCGGGAAAGAGATTCAATTCGCTTATACCGAGAATCAGAAATTAAATATCTTAAAGTCAATGAAAAAAAGAGTTGGTATTTCTATTCAGAGATACAAGGGTTTAG
>DAOUYT010000012.1 GCA_030665965.1 bacterium | reverse complement strand
TTTCAGGAAATTAATTTTACTCCTTCAACTCCAATTTTAGCTTGAAAAGATTTAAATCCTTTTCTCTCAAAAACCTCTATTAAATCAGTTATTCTTTTTTGATTTTTCGCCAAAACCACACAACAACCCCCACCCCATCCTCCTGTTGGTTTAACTCCCAAGGCTCTATTTTGTAAAGCAATCTCTATAATTTTATCTAATCTTGAAGTTGAAATATCCAGCTTTTTTAATTCCTTATAATATCTATACATTAATTTTCCTAAATTCTCGAAATCCTGAAGTTTCAAAGGCTCCAAGGCTTTTTCAGAAATATCATTTAAAGAATCTAAAACAGAATTTATAAATTCAGGATTCTCTTGCCTCCTTTTCCTTATATAAGAAACAGTTTCTCCTGTTATTGTTTTTTCTCCGCTATCAACAATCAATAAAGGAATCTTAAAATCAACATTCAGAAACTCAATACCTTTTGATTTTCTATATTTTAAATAGCCGCCGTAAGTAACAATACTATTGTCTATGCCAGAAGGAGTCCCTCCATGAGCTATCAAATCTCCCTGATAAGTAAAATCAGAAATTTCTTTTTTAGATACCTTTTTTCCTAAAAAACTTAAAACAGCCAGGCTAATGGCAGAAAAGGCAGCTGAGCTCGAACCCAAGTTTTTGGGAACTTGTGATTTAATTTTAAGCTTCAATCCTTTGAAACCGTACTTTTTCAAAATATTGGAAATAACAAAGAAACCAGGAATCAACTGGTTTTTTTTAAAAATCTCTCTTATCTCCTTGAATCTTTTTCCATTAATTAAATAATTAATCTCTTCACATAAATTAAACAATTCTCTTTTTTTAAGAGAATCTGTTAAATTAAAATCCTCTGCCTCAATAAAAACATTATTTTTACTATTGGGAAGAATCTTTACATTACACCTTTTATCAATACTGCAGGCAATTCCCAGCTTATCATACACAACAGCATGTTCGCCAAATAAGATAATTTTACCCGGGGCAGATGTAATTATCATTTAAAAATAAATTAAAAGCTTTTAATTAATAAGGGAATTTTTACTAACTTATTCAAATTATTAGCCTAAAAATTCTGGGGAACAAATTTATCTTTAATAAAGGTTGTAATTTGACCACCAGTAGTTGAGGAATCCCAAAAATATTCATGACCGGGAATATAAAGGGCTCTGGAAAGAGAAATATTCTCCCCAGATATTTTTCCCAAAAGCCATTTAAAAGGAGTTTTAAACAAAGAAAAAACTAAAATCCCTGCCTCTCCTTTGGAAAGAGGATCTTTACCTTCATTATTTAAAAAGAGAACATTTTCAGAATCAAAAGACTCTTCCCAAAAAGGAATTCCCAGCTCAATAGTAAAGATATTACTTATGTTTTTTTCTGACACACACTCCATCGTCTTATCAACAAAAGCTCCCCCGCTCGATAATCCTGCCACAATTACCTTGGTGTTGGGATTATTTTCTACAAAATCCTCAATCTCTTGAGCTAATTTTGCTGATTGGCTTTTAAAAGAAGTTAAAAAACTCCTTATTCCCTCAATCTTTCCCCAAAAACTATCTTTGGTTCTTTTATAGGGCACTACTATTGATTTATATCCCAAATCATTGAGGGTTTCTTGAACCCCTTCTATAATCGGCTTAAAATCACCTGCCTCATCTACGGGAGTATTTCCCCAACCACCAGAATTAAAAACAATAACAATCTCATCTTGAGAAACAGAATTTAAACCCTCTTGAAATTGAGAGTTATCAGGAAGATCCCCTGGTTCAAACAGGATAATTAAACCTATCAATAAAAAAGAAATGACAATATTTTTTTTCATTTTTACACTTATTTTAGTTTCTTTTAAATAATCTCTCAAAATGGTTTATTTGTCAAAAACAAAACATATCAGTTGCAAACTGATATATTATGCCATAATTTATCTTGGGTCTCAATAAATATTATGATAAACGGTATACCACTTTTTTAATCTTATAAATTACTTTTACAGGAGAAGCCATTGTTACCTTATCACCAATCTTATGACCCAAGAGAACCTTACCTATGGGGGATTCTGAAGATATCTTCCCTTCCCCAGGATTAGCCTCCAATGTCCCAACAATCATAAACTCATTAATCTTGCCATTGGATTCCTGTAAGGTAACTGTGGCTCCCAAATTCACGATGTTTCTTTTTCTTTTTGGAGGAATCTTGATTAGTTCAATATTCTTTAAGATATGCTCAATTTCAGTCATCCTTGTTTCCAAAAAACTAAGGTCTTCTCTAAAAGAAAGATATTCAGGATTTAAATCTTCGGAATGCAAAATCCGAGGAGATTCTCCTTTTGTTTTAGCTATCTTAATTCTCTTTAAGTCTTGATACTCTTTTTTTATTTTTACTATACCTTGTTTGGTTAAATAAAATTTTTCTGCCATATTTAAGTAAAAAAGCTCTCCTGTGCTGAGAGGCTTAGTATTTATATTGTTTTTTTTATTTATACTATTCTTATTTTTTTCTCATGCTTGTACTAAACCTCTCAGTCTTTTCTTTACAGATAACAATGGGAAAAATATAACCAGCCCAGCTTTTGGTGGCCCTGGTTAATGTTAGAGATTTAGTTTTTCGGTCTCTGATATTCATGGTTTACAACTTGTTTAATTATAGTCAGAGGGAAATACTTTTGTCAAGGATGGTGTAAATCTAAAAAATACTTTTTTTCAAACCTCTTTTTATTTATTAAAAATTGATTTAAAATCAAGAAAGATAGAAGGTGTTTTAACAATCTTCAAAACATGTTAGAAATTGACGGTTCAACGCTTGAAGGAGGCGGTCAGATATTAAGAACAGCTGTCGCTCTTTCTGTAATTCTCAAAAAACCCTGCCGAATATTTAATATCAGACAGGGGAGAAAAAAACCTGGTTTAGCTGCCCAGCATCTTTTAGGAATCAGGGCTTTGTCTCAATTCTGCAACGGTTCTTTGCAGGGAGACGATTTGGGAAGTGAACAAATCCAATTCCATCCTGGCTCAGATTATAGGAAACATATCTCCATTAACATCCCGACAGCAGGAAGTATCAGCCTTGTTTTGCAAACCCTAATCCCTCCTGCCCTGTTTGCCCATTCAACAGACCCGCAAAAAAACCCAGTAAAAATCAGTTTCAATGGCGGAGCTACAGATACTTTTTTCTCGCCAACCATTGATTATTTTCAATATGTTTTTTTGAAATTATTAGAAAAAATGGGCGGGAAAGTGAAGATTAATATTTTAAAAAGAGGTTATTACCCTGAAGGCGGGGCAAAATTAGAAATTGAAATTTTTCCTTCCCAATTAAAACAAATTAATCTAACTAAACGGGAATCATTTAAAAAAATAAGTGTAATTTCTGGAGCTTCAGAATTATTAAAGAATAAAAAGGTAGCCGAGCGCCAGATTGCTGGCTTAAGAGAGATTTTTGGAAAATTAAAATTACCCATTGAAGAAAAAGTGGAATATTATCAAACTCAATGTCCGGGCAGCCAGATTTGCCTGATAGCTGATTTTGAAAATACAGTAATGGGAATCGATAACCTGGGAAAATTAGGGAAAAGAGCAGAGGATGTTGGAAAAGAAGCTGCCTTAGAATTATTGAAAGAACAAAAATCTGAAGCCTGTTTAGACAAACGCTTGGCTGATCAAATTTTACCTTATTTAGCTTTAATTCCAAAAAAATCCCAGATTACGGTTTCAGAAATTACAAATCACTGTAAAACCAACATCTGGGTGATTGAAAAATTTATTGAAGGAAAGTTTGAAACAAAGGGTAATTTAATCAGATGGACTCCGGCAGGTTGATTATCTCTTTTTAACTTCTCTTTATTTTCCCTGGTTGACTACCAGGTTTTTGTATTTATTATTCCCGATAGAGTCTTTTTAGACCAGCTATTTTGACTAGTTCAACTGCTCTCTGGAATTCTTCCCTTGTAATTCTCCTCGAGAACTCGGGAAACTGAAAAGCCTTATGGTAAGGATAATATTGATCCATAATATTCAAAAAAGTATTCGGGGAAATCTCTTTTGACAAGAATTCAAAAGTCTTTTCAGAGCCTGCCAAATCGTTTGGCAAAACCAAATGTCTCACCAATAAACCCTGTCTGGCTATCCCCTCCTTGTCTAAAACCAGATCTCCCACCTGCCGGTGCATCTCCTTAATGGCTTTTTTCATAATCTCAAAATAATGGGGGACTTTTGAATATTTCAAAGCAACCTTATTGTCAGAATATTTTGTATCTGGCAGATAAATATCAATAATTCCATCTAAAAACCGTAAGGTCTCAACTGAATCGTAAGAACTGGTATTATAAATCAAGGGAATGTTAAGACCAGACTCAATTGCTATTACAAGTGATTTCAAAATCTGGGGAACATGGCAGGTAGGAGTGACCAGATTAATGTTATGACAAAGGCGATCCTGAAGTTCTAACATCATTTTTGCCAATCTCTCAAAAGAAATCTCTTTTCCAATCCGTAATTGAGAAATTTCATAATTTTGACAATAAACACACGACAGATTACAGGATGTAAAAAAAATGGTTCCTGAACCAAACCTTCCCACCAGAGGGGCTTCTTCTCCAAAATGGGGGTGGAAAGCAGAAACAATGGGTAGAAAACCTAATTGACAATATCCCTTTTCTCCTTTTATTCTGTCCACATGGCATTTTCTCGGACAAATCTCACAATCTTCTAAAAGCTTAAAGAGTTTTTCTATCCTTTGTTTTAAATCCTTTTTAGATAAATTTAAGTAGCTCGGGTACATTTTCTTTCTTCATTATATAACAAAAAAGCCGTTTTTGGCGGCTTTTAGAATTGCTCTTTTTAACAGGTCAGGTGAAATAAGCCTATTACCTTCTCTTGTTTTCCTTCTTCTATTTGTGATTCTGCCAGGATAATGTTAAAGGTCTTAACTGATTGTTCAGTCTTATCAATAATTAATTTAATACCTTTCTGTTCAATAGAATCCTGACATCTTTGAGTAACCCTGACCATGCCTGCTTGTCCAGTACCAATAATAATTGTATCTGGATTCTGTCCTACCGCTCTCTCTGTATCTGCTGTATCTATTGTATGGCTCTTCACCCTCCACCACTTCAGAACCTCGCCTGTCCAATAAACCTCCACATCTTGATGATAAGTTTTCTTATCAATGGTTATTGAACCAAATTTATATTCCTCAATCATATCTCATTTGAATCTATAATATTCAATCCCGACCACTTACCACACCTGTCTCCCCAGCGAGCAACAACCTTTCCATCTATTCTTGCCTCTATTACCTCACATTGGTTGGGACATCCCTTACAGTGAAAAGAGGTACATTTAATGTCTTTATCTGAAATTCCAAAACCTAAAAATTTAGTTTTTTGAGGCGGGTTTTCTTTTATTAAAACAGCTGCCCCAAACGCTCCCAATATCGTATTATATTTAGGCACAATGATTTTTTGTTCTAAGGCATCTTCAAAAGCCTTTCTCATTCCCACATTTTCAGAAACGCCTCCTAGAAAAACAATTGGTTTCTGAATATTCTTGCCTTTGGCCACACTGGCTAAGAAATTTCTAGCCAGACCCTGACAGAGACCAGCTACAATATCTTCTATTTTGTGACCCATCTGTTGTTTGTGAATCATATCTGATTCGCAAAACACCGTGCATCTACTTCCAATATTGGTCGGGTTTTTTGAGCTTAAAGCCAACTCTCCAAATTTTTCAATCGGAATCTTTAAACGAAAAGCCTGAGCATCAAGAAAAGAACCTGTGCCTGCAGCACAAATTAGATTCATGGCAAAATCTACCGCAACCTTGTTTTCCAAGATAATGATCTTGGAATCCTGCCCGCCAATTTCAATTATTGTCTTCACATTAGGAATGAAAAAACAAGTTCCTTTGGCATGGGTCGTAATCTCGTTCTTAATTAAATCAGCCCCGGTAATTACCCCTGCTAAATGACGGGCTGATCCAGTAGTTCCCACTCCACCAATATCAACATTTATACTGTGGTTTTTAATGTGATTTTTTACCTCCCTTAATCCTTCCTGAACAGCCTTAATAGGGTTTCCTTCTGTTCTGCGATAAAGGGAAAATAAAATCTGGTTTCTTTCATCAATTAAAACAAACTTGGTGGAAATGGAACCTACATCAATACCCAAATATGTCTTCATGTTTTTTTATTTTTGAAATGATTTATTACTACATCTACAAAAGCTTCAATCCTAGTATTTATTCCGGCTTCAGCCACCTGTTCGTCCAATGATAATGATAAAAATGGAATCCCGCTTTCTTGATGAATCTTTTCCAAGATAGGCCTCACAGTGACCTCCGGCATGCATCCAAAAGGTAAAAGATGAACCACACCATTAAAATCTTTTTTCACATAATGAAGCATCTCATATACTGCGTCCCTGCCATGACCGCCCACCGTTGATTTTAAATAAGGATTTATCTTTCGTTGGATTAACCAATCCTTCCAGGGAAAAATCACTTTTTTAAGATGGTAACTAAGCTCCATCTCCCGGTGAACCTCCATTCCCTCATTACCCAGTTTTTTTTCAACCTCAAAATTAATAGTGGAGTCAGTAACCGTGTAGATTTCACCGATTAAAGCGACTTTAGGCAAAACCTTGTTTTTATCAATCTTGATTCTGGAAAACCTTTTTAAAACCTCTTTTTTCAATCCCGAGAAATATTTTTCTTTATTCAATTCTTCAAGTTTTAAAAAGAACCAAAACAATAATTTGTCTGTTGTTCCTTTTTCCACCTCTCTCGGCCTATAGTATTGAGCCATTTTTTCAATCCTTTCAATGAGTATTAGTTTTTTAAAAAAGAATCTTATTGCTCTTAACATCTGCCAAAAGGAAGCTTTAGATATCTCCTTTATCTTTGAATAGAGTTGTCTTGGTGAAACTTTAAGATTAACAAAATTGATTTCCCAGCCATTATCTTTAAGCACTTTTTCTTGAATCGCTCCATAATACCTCTGACGGCAAGAACCTCCAACATTCTCTGTCATAAAAATGGTATTGGCCCCCTTTCTCAAGGCTGGCATGTAATTGCCAATGGTTACCTTCATTGGAAAACAAAACATTTCAGGCGCCATCTTAGCTCCCTCTGCAATGGTCTTTGAATTTGTTTTCGCAGGAGGAATAACCTCCAAACCCACCCCTTCCAAAAGAGACTTAAAGGCAATGGTATAATTTCCCCATCCAGCAAAAGTAACAATTGGTTTTTCCATGTTTTTGAAAATATTAATGGAGGGTATCGATAAAAGCTTCCAGTCTTGTCTGAAGACCTGCCTCACCAGTATGTTCATCAAGTATTATGTATAAAAACGGGATTTTTTTCTTTTTAAACTCTTGTTCAACAAATTCCTTTATTACACCATCACAACCGCACTGAAAAGAAGATATTTCAATCCCTCCCATAATATCATATTTAAAGATTTCCTGAATTTTTTCAATTATTTCTTTACCAAATTCCCAGTGAAAATCAATTATATCTGACTGTTCCGGTTTAATCTCTTTTTTGATTGGAACAGGAACCTCATTTATCAATAAAGGCTGAGTCCCCAATCTCTCCAATTTCTCTTTTGTCCTTAGATTAACATAAACATCATAGAGATTGTAGGGGTGAGAAATCAAAACAATCTTTGGTTTTTTGGATAATATTTTTTTAAAAAACCTTTGTTTTTGTTTTTGTTTTTCTTTTTCTTCGTTTAAAAAAGCATCTGTTATAGCTTTTTGTATTTCTTTACTGTTTTTATTCAGTTTCTTACCTAATTTAACAAGGGTCTTTTTAATCTTTTCTTTTCTTTCGTCAAAGGTTTCAGTTAAAATCGGAGTTTTAACCAATATCTTTGCTAAATCAGGTAAAGCAAAAAATTTGGGACAGTATTCTAACTTCTCATTATTTGCCTTTAACCGAGGTACAAAAATCAGATCGCATTTCCCGTCCAGCCACAATAAGTGACCCCAGTAAACCTTGGTGGCAAAACAGGTTTCAGGGTCAGCTATCCTTACTCCCATTTCTACAATCTCTCTATTGGTTACAGGAGAAAATAAAACCTCAAAACCAAGGCTTTTAAAAAACTCTTCCCAAAAATGAGTCCTTTTCCAATAGATTAAGGCTTTAGGAATACCAATAATCATGTTTAAAAAAGGGTTTTTTGTTTAGACAAAGATTTCTGCTCTCCTTTGGAAAAAATCTTTACCTTTCCGTAAACTCCATCATAGCCGGGCTGAACAAAAACCTTTCCTTGTCTAACCCTTATTATTCCTTCTGCAATTTCAGACAGGGTGGCTACCTCAAGGTCTTGATAAGAAGCATTAAGTAAAACCTCAAATTCACTGCCAAGTTTCTCAATCAAAGACTTGTACTCTTTTTCAACCTGTTTTGAAGCAACCCCCACCTTAAAGACTTCGCTAATTATTTCTCTCAAAGGAACCAAACTTTTAAAAGGAATTGCTCCTGGTGGTTTAAAACCCTTTGGCTCAACCGATATTTGTTCTATTCTGTTTAAAACACCTATGGTCAATGGTTTTCCGCAGTTGGGACAGATATTATTATATTTCTTTGTTTCTTCAGGTGAAAGACTGATGTTGCACATCCTGTGACCGTCGTAATGATATTTTCCTTCCTGAGGAAAAAATTCAATGGTATAAAGAAATCTCTGGGAATCTCTTGATTTCAGGGTTTCCATAATTGCTGGGTAACTTAACTCAGTATCAAAAACATTTGCCTCTCTGCCAATATTAGGCGCTGAATGAGCGTCTGAATTTGAAATCAAGGTTAATTTCTTTCCATCTGGTATACGCCATATCATTTCAGGACTAGCAGATAATCCTGTTTCTAAAACAAAGATGTATTTTGAATAATCGTCAAAACACTCCTTGATTGAATCAAACCCGGATTTTGAACCAAAAACAGCAAACCAGGGGGTCATCACATGGGCAGGAATAATCAAGCAATCTTCAGAAATATTCAGAACAATCTTTGCCAGTTCTTTTGCGTCCAATCCTAAAATTGGTCTTCCATCAGCAGATAAGTTTCCAATTAAGTCCAAACGAGTATTAATCTTTTTTACAATTTCAAAGGAGGGAGCGAGAATCACAATGTGGACCTTACGAACCCTTCCTTTTTTTGAATAAATACAGCTGATTTCAGAGGTCAGGATAAAACGCGTTTTACTATTGCCTTTAATTTTAAAAAGCCCGCTTTCAGCAGGTTCTAATCCATCTTTTAGATTCTTAAACCAGTAAGGATGAGTAAAATCTCCTGTACCCAAAACCTTAATTCCTTTGATTTCTGCCCATTTATCAAGGTTTTCCAGATCCATCTTGGGAGAGGTAGCTCTTGAGTATTTTGAATGCAAATGAAGGTCGGCAATGAATCTCATCAGTCTTTTTTAAAGATTTTTTGTTCTAATAAACCAAAACCTGATAAAACCAACAGGGTTAAAAAAGTAGTAACAGTAGCTAAAAAATAAAGTTTAATCCCCACCGCTATTCCAATTGATGCCACCACCCACAAACCAGCAGCAGTGGTTATACCCACCACTCCAGATGGCTGACGAAAAATAACTCCTGCTCCCAGAAAACCAACACCAATAACCACGGCCTGAATCACCCTTATGGGATCAAAGGCCATTCCCAACTTTCCAATAAAGAAATTAACCATTTCAGAAGAAATAATGGTAAAAAAACAGGTGCCTAAAGACACCATACTGTAGGTTCGCAGGCCTGCTTCTTTTCTCTTGTATTCTCTTTCCAAACCTATTAAAGCTCCCAAACAAATAGCTAAAAGCAACTGGGAGACAGATTGAAAGTCTATCATATAAATTTGTAAAGACTGTATTAGTCTTTAATTTCCAGGATTTACTCTTCCTCTATTTTATAAACGTTATACCCTTCCCTGACTTTTTGTTCAACCCTTAAACCAACGGTTTCACCTTTTTTGGCTGTCTCAACCTTCTTGTGTTCAACCTCTATTGATTCAACTGTCTGTTCAAAGTCTGTATCACCTCCTGTTATCCTGATATTATCGCCTGTCTTCAGCCCATCGGATAACTTAATGATGGCCACTCCAATCTTGCCAAAATAATGAGTGACCTTCCCAACCAACTTTCCCTGTTTAAGAATAGATGTTTTGTCTGGCATATGTAAATTGATATTGTTATTTCCCGACCTTTGATTTTCTTTTTTTAATTAATTTAATTAATTTCTTGACCAGTTTTTTAGGATCTCTATCATAAACAATCCTTTTTGTCCCCCTGAAAGGACCTGTGGCTATGTATCTTATCTTATCTGCTGTTCCTCCTGTTCCCTCCAACACCCCAATAGGTTTTTGTATTTCAAAAGCAGTAACAAATTCATGTAAGGTTCCCATCCGGCCACAAACCACGATTACTCCGTCTACGGCCCTGGTCATTAATAGATTTCTGCCGCTATAATCAGCCCCGGTATAGACTATTACGTCAAAAGCATCTGTGGGAAGCCTGTAGGTCTTTAAATGAGCAGATTCAGAGCTTGCAGGAGAAAAACCAATGGAAAATCCATCAACCTCTTTAAAACCCAAAGCAGCAAGATAAGGAACGCCTGTGGTAGCTCCTGTAACCAAGATACATCCCTGGCGGGCAATCTCCCTGCCAACTTCCTTGGCTATACTTTTTATCTTTTTACAGCAATGGGTTGTCTGGGCTGCTCCAGAAACTGCAATCTTATAGGCCATAGATATATCTTATCAAACTAAAAACGGGAAGTAAAACGTCCCGTCTTTAGAGAGAAGGGAACAATTTTCTATAAAATTGGTTTGAGCTCGAACCCAGTTGGACAATCACTGGAGAATTCTTTTCAACCTCCTTCATTAAAAAATTGTTTGTCCTACGGAAACAATTCCGTACCCCCTCAATTTCTAATTTTAGATAATCAAAAACATTTGTCAAGTTCTGGCTAGAAGGGTCCAATTATTACCTGTCTTACTTTTATTTTGCCCCTGGCAGGAATCGAACCTGCATCTGAAACTCCGGAGGTCTCTGCTTTATCCATTAAGCTACAGGGACAATACATTAGAAAGATAAAAATTAAAAAATGAGTTATACTTAATTCAAAGAATCAGATTTTTCATAAAGGCTTTTCTGCTACCAGGTAGATGTTCTGACGATTTCCTTTTCTGCTTTTTATAATTCCTGATTTTATAATTCTCAAACCAGCCTTCCTTACCAAATCCTCTATTTCTTTTTTGAAAAAATAATGATAATATCTCTTTGTCTTTTTACCCCAGGGTATAAAAAGGTCTCCCCAGTCTAATTCTGACCTTCTGATTATTTTTAAGAAAGTATATTTTAATAACAAACGCATATCCTTTGGCCGATGGAGCTTCCAGACAGTCAGAACTATCAATCCCCTGGGTCTTAAAACTCTTTTCACCTCCTTTAAAAATTGAATTCCAAAGTTTTTTACCGGTATCTGATGCAAAACAGCAATACTGTAAACCTTATCAAAAGAATTATCAGGAAAAGATAAATTTAAGGCCTCTTCCACCTGAAATCTGGCCTGGGGATATTTATCTTTTGCAATTTTAATTAATTCTGCACAATTATCAAACCCGTAATAATCAATCTTTCTTTCATTAAAAAATGGGAAGTATCTGCCGTTTCCGCAACCCAAATCTAAAACCTTGTCATTGGGAATCAAATAATCATCAAATAAAAATCTCATCTCTGACCAGGGAAACTTCCTTGTTCTTGAAAAATCCTTGGCAATTAAGATATAGTCTTCCTTGGTTTTTTCCAATAAATATTGAGCATAATCTCTTTTCATATGAAAATCCAAAAATTAATCATTAAAGACTTAATTAAAGACCGGGCTAGAACCTCAGCTGACTTAGTGTCCTTTAAGAGAAAGGTTGCTAAAAAATACAAGATTCCCTGCCCGAGCAATATTCAGTTATTAAAAGCTTATCACGAATTATTAAAAGAGAAAAGGATAAATAAAACAGAGAGGATTGAGACCCTGCTCAGGACCAGGCCTGTCCGTTCCCTTTCAGGAATCATTAATGTTTCAGTGCTGACAAAACCATATCCTTGTCCTGGCAAATGTCTTTATTGTCCTGATGAAAAAGGTGTGCCAAAGAGTTATTTATCTGGAGAACCAGCAGTACAAAGGGCTAAAAGCTTAAGATATCATCCCTATCTCCAGGTGAAAAAAAGAATAGAAATGTTGAAAGCCCAGGGTCATCCTACTGACAAAATCGATCTGAGGATAATAGGGGGAACATGGTCATATTATCCCAAACAATATCAAAAGAGCTTTATTAAAAGCTGTTTTAATGCCTGTAATAAAAAACAAGCTAACAATTTAATTGAGGCTCAAAGATTAAACGAAAGGGCAAAACACAGAATCATTGGATTGTCTGTGGAAACAAGGCCTGATTTTGTTGATGAAAAAGAAATAAAACGAATGAGAAAATTAGGAATTACCAAGGTGGAAATGGGAATCCAGAGTGTCTATGATGAGGTTTTAACCCTAAACCAGAGAGGGCATCAGGTTGAAGCTATTATAAAAGCTACCAAACTATTAAAGGATGCAGGTTTTAAGGTTTCCTATCAGGTAATGCCAAACCTTCCTGGCTCCAACCCTAAAAAAGACGTGGAAATGTTTGACCAGCTCTTTAAAAACCCTGATTTTAAACCAGATTTGCTGAAAATATATCCCTGCGCCCTCTTAAAACAAGCTCCTTTATACAAATTATATCTGAAAGGAAAATACAAACCCTATTCCAGGAAAACCTTATTTAGTATCATAAAAAAAGCAAAAAAGAAAACCCCTTATTATGTAAGAATAGAAAGAATAGCAAGAGACATTCCCTCACAAGAAATCATTACAGGACCTGCCAAGATATCCAATATGAGGCAGTTGCTGAAAGAAAAAATAAAAAAAGAGGGTTGGACCTGTAAATGTATCAGGTGCAGAGAAGTAAAAGACAGATATGATGTAAAAGAAAAACTATATTTATTTAGAGAAGATTATAATGCTTCTAGAGGAAAAGAAATATTTTTAACTTTTGAGAATAAAGAACGAACCAAACTCTATAGTCTATTAAGGTTAAGAATACCCTCTTTTTCTCTTAGAGATTCAAACGACAAGCATTTTCTATCTGTTTTGGAAAACACAGCTATTATTCGAGAAACACACACCTATGGTCAATTAGTCCCAATTGCCGAGAAAAAAAAGGCTCCTCAACACAAAGGCCTTGGGAAAAAATTAATTAAAAGGGCTGAAAAAATAAGCGAAAAAGAATTTGGTTTTAAAAAAATAGCTGTAATTTCAGCTGTTGGAGCCCGGGGATATTACCGCAGATTGGGATATAAGCTAAAGAATGACTATATGTTAAGAAACATCTCCAAAATCTTTAGGTCATAAAATGCTTTCAGGTTTTATTCTTTGACAGTTTAATAAAGGATTTTTGTCATTAAATAACCTAAAATTGAAAAAAAGGCAATAGGAGGTAAAGCGGGAATTGGTTTCCTTTTTTTTTGAGAAACAAAAAACCAGAAACTAACAAAAAGGCCGAACAAAGAAAAAAAGGCAACAATCAAAGAATTAAAAATTCCTGAAGGAATTAAAGAAGAACAAAGGAGTAATGGAAAAACCATATCTCCTCCGCCTAA
>DAOUYT010000021.1 GCA_030665965.1 bacterium | reverse complement strand
TTTTTGAGAAACAGCAGTCTCTTTAAGACCGCCTGTTTTATTGTAAATATATTTTCTGGTTTTTCTTCCTAAATTCTTAACAATGATAGGTTTATATCCTTTTTTCAAGGTGGGTTTGAAAATGTAAAATTCATCAGGGGTAATCTTTCCTTTAACAATCAATTCCCCTATTCCAAAAATGGAATTTATTAAAACCACGTTCTTAAAACCAGTTTCAGTATCTAAAGTGAATATCACCCCGGAGGAAGCCAAATCTGACCTGACCATTTTTTGTATTCCCACAGACAGGGCAATTGTTAAATGATTGAATCCTTTTTCTTCTCGGTAAGAAATAACCCTGTCGGTAAACAGAGAAGCCATGCATTTTTTTATGGCTTTTAATAATTCTTTTTCACCCTTGACATTCAAATAGGTTTCGTGCTGACCGGCAAATGAAGCTGTTTTTAGGTCTTCGGCAGTTGCTGAAGAACGAGCAGCTACATCAATATTTTTCTGTCCATATTTTCTTGATAATTGCCTGTAGTTTTTAATAATTTCTCTTTTTAAATCTTCTGGAAATTTCCCTCCTAAAATAGCTTTACGGGAATTCCTCCCAGTTTTTTTCAAGTTTTGTAAATCTCCAGGATTAAATCCTTGAAAAATTTTCTTTAGTTTTTTGTCAATCTTGTTTTGTTTCAAAAAATACCAGAAAGCCAGGGATGTCAAAACAAAACCATTAGGGATGTTTATTCCTTTTCTGGTTAATTGAGAATACATCTCTCCCAAAGAAGCATTTTTCCCGCCAACCAAAAGACTATCTTTTTTTGAAATATCTCTTAACCAAAGAATGAATTTTTTTGGTTTTTCAGTCATAATTTTGTTATGCTTTGGACAAAATTCTCTTTCTTATCTCATCTATACATTCAGGATTAGCTAGGACTGAAAGATCCCCTAAGGGTTCACCTGTAAACAACCTTTTTAAAATTCTTCTCATAATTTTACCGCTCCTTGTCTTTGGAAGGTCTTCAACTAAATAAATCTCCTTTGGTTTAACAATAGGTCCAATCTCTTCTCTAATCTTTTTTATTAATTCTTTTTTCACTTTCTCTAAGGACATTTTTTTCTTTAAAACTACAAAGACTATAGGTACTTCTCCTTTTATCTCATGTGGCACTCCCATCACTGCACATTCAATAACATTTGAATGTTTTGAAAGTATATTTTCTAACTCCCCGGTAGATATCCTATGTCCCGCTACTTTAATAACATCATCAACCCTTCCTACAATTCTAATTAAGCCGTTTTTATCTTTATAAGCAACATCAGACGTAAAATAAATTTTATTTCCGTACTGACTCCAGTATGTTTTTTTATATTTCTTTGGACTCTTATAAATTCCTCTTAACAATCCAGGGGCAAAAGGTGGAAGTATTACTAAATTTCCTTCTTTATTTACAGGCAGGGAGTTACCCTTCTCGTCTAAAATATCAAATTTTATTCCTGGAAAAGGTAAACCAGTAAAAGCAGGTTTGAAAGGACCGACACCCGGCAAAGAAGTAATTAAGATTCCGCCTGTTTCAGTCTGCCACCACGTATCAACTAAAGGACATCTCCCTTTTCCAACTTTTTGGAAATACCAGTGCCAGGTAGCTTCATTAATTGGTTCACCAACTGAACCTAAAATTTGTAAACTTTCAAATTTGTATTTTTTAGAAATTTTACCATTATATTTCTCAAACATTCGAATTGCGGTAGGGGCAGTATAGAAAGTTGTTACTCCATATTTTTCAATGATTTGAGCCCACCTGTGGGGATTTGGCCAATCCGGCGCTCCTTCAAATATCAAAAAAGTAACTCCATTAAGTAAAGGCGAGTAGACCCCGTAAGTATGGCCTGTCGCCCAACCAACATCAGCCATACACCAAAAGATATCTTCATCTTTGAAATCAAACACCCATTTACCCGTAATGTAAGCTTGAACGGTATAACCTCCGGTAGTATGAAGAATTTGTAAATACTGACCGGCAGTTCCACTTTCAGTTAAAATAAATAAAGTGTCTTCTGAATCCATTACTTCTGGTTTGCATTCATCTTTTTCCTTCTCAATTATATCTTTCCACCATAAATCTCTATTCTTTTTCCAGGAAATTTTATTCCCAGCTCTCTTTACCACTATTACTTTTTTTACCTTTGTCCCTTTTATCCCTTTGTCAACCGATTGTTTCAAATTAATAATCTTACCCCTTCTATAATAACCATCAGCTGTAATTAACATTTCAGCTTTTGTGTCTTGAAGCCTTATCTTCAAGGCAGCTGATGAAAAAGCAGAAAAAACAACAATGTGGATAGCTCCAATTCTGGCACAAGCCAGCATTGAAATTACCACCTCTGGGAGCATTGGTAAATAAATTCCCACCCTGTCTCCTTTCTTAACCCCCAGTCGTTTCAAGGCATTGGCAAGTCTATTCACCTCTCGATATAAATCATAATAAGTTAAAATTCTTGATTGTTCTTCTAATGGTTCAGGTTCCCAGATTAAGGCAACCTTGTTTTTCCTTTCTTTTAAATTTCTATCTAAAGCATTCTGGGTAATATTTAATTTCCCTCCCACAAACCATTTAAAATAGGGCGGCTGGTGGATAAAGGTTTTTTTAGGAGATTTAAACCAAAGAATTTCTTTGGCTAATTCTCCCCAGAATTTAATTGGATTCTTGCCACCTTTAATATAAATGCTGTTGTTTTTCACCCAGGCTTTGTTTTTTAATTCTTTACCCGGATAATACAGCTTGTTTTTCTTCAGCATAATATTAAGTATACCTTAATTAAAAAAACGAGGCAAAACCTCGTTAAAATCAATATTCATTCTCAGTAAAATGAATAAAATATTCATCTTAATCTTAAAGTTTCCTGGCAACAAATTCCACAAAATCAGCTAATCTGCAGGCATAACCATATTCATTATCATACCAGGCTATAATCTTCACCAGATTGTTCATCACTTTTGTCGAAAGGGCATCAACAATAGCTGAAAAGGGATTTTTAATATAGTCTGAAGAAACCAAGGGAGCATCTTCCACCCCTAAAATTCCCTTTAATCTTTTTGTTTGAGAAGCTTTTTTAAAAACATAATTCACTTCCTGGGTAGTTGTTTCTTTTTCCACCCTGCATACCAAATCCACAATAGAAACAATGGGGGTGGGCACTCTTAAGGCTATGCCGTCTAGTTTTCCCTCTAGCTCAGGTATTACCTTGCCGATTGCCTTAGCCGCCCCGGTAGTGGTGGGAATGATATTTAAGGCAGCAGCCCTTCCCCGTCTTAGGTCGCTATGGGGCATATCCAGAAGTCTCTGGTCATTGGTATAAGAATGAACCGTGGTCATAAAACCCTTGATAATCTTGAAATTTTCATTCAATACCTTAACTATGGGAGCCAAACAGTTTGTGGTACAAGAAGCCATATCAAAAATATCATACTCCTTGCAATCTAATTTATCTTCGTTAACCCCTAAAATAAAAGATGGAATCTTGTCAGGGGTTTTTGAGGGAGCAGAAATTACTACTTTTGATGCACCAGCTGTTAAATGTTTTTTGGCATTATCATAATCTCTGAAACGACCTGTACACTCCAAAACTATGTCAATTCCCAGATCCTTCCAGGGTAGTTTTTCAGGATTCTTCTCAGCAAAGACTCTAATCTTGGTTCCTTTATGATTGCCATCAATTAAAAGCTCTTCCCCGCTGAATTTAACAGGTTTCTTATAAAGCCCGTAAATAGAATCATATCTCAAAAGATGGCTCAGGGTTTCAGGATCAGTCAAATCATTAATGGCCACCACTTCTAAATCAGGGCGCTTTTCTAAAAGCTTACGAAAGGTAGCTCTTCCGATTCGACCAAAACCATTTATGGCAACCTTAATCATAAAACCTAAGATATAAAAAAATAAAACCTAAAAACCTTTTAAATACTTCCTGTTTCAGGATTCCAGTTTCTTGAACTTATTCCTTGATGTTTAACAGCTGGGAAATTTTTTCCTTGTCAAACCCTATTACAATTTGTCCCTCTACTTCTATTACCGGCACTCCCATCTGTCCTGATTTTTCAATCATCTCTTTTCTTCCCTTCTCGTCTTCTGCCACATTGATTTCCTCAAAATCAATATTGTGTTCCTTTAAAAAATCCTTTAAGGAAGTGCAGTAAGGACAAACTGGGGTACTAAAGACTTTAACCATAATCTTATTATTTATATTTATGGACCGCAACCACCGCTGTTGTCTGAAGAAGCTTCTTGTTCCAGACCAAAACCAGAGGAAAAAGCAGCATCAGAAAGGGTCTGGGAACATTCCTCAGGTGGAGAATCAAAAGTCTGACAAATAATCTCTTTGAATTTTTCAGGAGAACGGGGATCTACCTCTACTACTTTATCGTTAATTACAACAGTTGGAGAACCTGCCACTTTATATAACAGGTTAAGTTCAGTATGGACATCGAATTTGGGAAAGTTTCCATTTAACCAAGTATCCTTGTCCTGGTATTGACTATAGATACTGTACTGGTTATCTGTAGCTATTATACAAGATTCAAGCTTTCCCTGGTCTATTCCAGTCTTTGAGAGACAACTATCAAAATTACCGTCTCTTACAAAACAATCCAGATAATCCCTGTATTTTTCTTCTTGCTCTTCTTGAATACAATACTGCCTCAGGTTTTCGTCAATCTCTTTTTTCTCATGCATTATATAATTTACGAAATAAATACCCATCTGGGCTTTTTCTTTCAGTAAATCGTAAACCGGTAAAAACATCTTTTGAGCCTGGAGACCGGAGGGACAATAAGACATTATAAAGAGTTTTACATCAGGTATTTCCCTTTTGGAAACCTCTTTTTCATCACCAGTTTCATTTTGGATATTGGTTTCAAGAGCTAAATTATAACCTTCGGGAAACAAATATTTCCCATCTTTACTAACGTAAGAGTCGTATTCATTCTCCTCTATCTTAAGACGGATTTTATAAATTTCACCTACGTCAACAATATCCACCAAAGAAGCTGTAATGCCTGGCTGTAAAACGTTTTTATTAAGAAAATCAATGGAAATCTGACCAGCTTCCTGGGCTGACAATAAATTCCCCTGAGAAGTATCGTTCTTGCTCTTAATTAAGTAAGCAGAAACACCTGCTATAATTACAAGAATAACAATCCCTGTAATTATTAATTGTTTTGAGTCTTTAATCATACATTTAAAATATCACAATTTTTATTTTTTGTAAATTTTATTTAGTTCTTTAAGCAGATTTTTAAGGTTAATTTTATACATCTTACAAATATCCCCTATCTTTAACTTTTCCATCTCTAATTTAGCAAAAGGACAGGTCAAACAAGGTAGATTATACTTTGCTAAGATTTTATCAGCCTGGGGTATCTTTAAAATCTCTGCCAGGCTTGTATCTTCGCTAACTTTAGGTTCCATAAATTCTAATAAGGAAAATAATCTTTATTATGTTGCCAGCCAACCCCCATCAACTATTATTGTGGAACCTGTAATATATGAGGATCTATCTGAAGCAAGAAATAAAACCGCGTTTGAAACTTCTTCTGGTTTGCCTATCCTGTGCATTGGAATTCTGGCTAATGTCCCTTCCATTGTTTTTGGGTCTTGTTCTGAAGAAGCCATCATTGGAGTATCAATAGCTCCTGGAGCAATGGCATTAACCCTGATATTAAAACTGGCTAATTCCAAGGCAAGGGCTTCTGTCATTGCCACTATTCCTCCTTTTGAAGCAGAATAATGAACAATGTTTGGAAAACCAACTCCCATCCCTCCCATTGCTATGGAAGTTATGTTGACAATTACTCCTGATTTTTGTTTTACCATTTCTTTGGCACAGGCCTGGGCGCATAAAAAGTATCCTTTCAGATTAACGCTTAACGTCTTATCCCAGTCTTGTTCTGTTAATTCTAAAAAAGGTTTGAACTGTAAAATTCCAGCATTGTTTACCAAGATGTCTATTTTCCCAAAAACCTCTATTGTCTTTTTAACCATTATATCTACCTGTTCTTTTTTGGTCACGTCACATTCAACTGCCATTGCCTCTCCTCCTTGTTTTTTAACTTCTTGTACCACTTTCTGGCAGTCTTCAAGAGAAATATCAGATATAACGACCTTGGCCCCTGCTTTAGCTAAGGTTAAGGCATGGGTTCTTCCCATTCCCCTTCTCCCGCCAGTGATGATTGCTACCTTGTTTTTTAAATCCATTATAGATATGTATGTTTTAAATTTATTTTAAACAACCTTTGATTTATTATATATTTTTTAGACAAACATTAAAAGTTTAGACCTAAAAATTAACAAATTTCACTATAAAAACTACAAAATCTGGTTTTTGGACATATAGTGTCTAAAATCGCCGGGTTTATTCTGGATGTATTTTAAACTTAACATCTTTTTTATCTCGAGCCTTGGTTGAGTAATATTGAGTTAAAGACTTGGCTTTTTCTAATACTCTTTTTGGGATTTTTATTCTTTTGTCATAGTCACGAATTAAAGTTGTCGGCCCAGAATAATTTTTCATTTCAATTAAAACATCTTCTTTTTTAGCTAATTTTTTTATTCTGAGATTTTCTTTATGCTCTCTTCCAACAATTATTTTAATCTTGTTTTCCCAAAAATGACGGC
>DAOUYT010000025.1 GCA_030665965.1 bacterium | reverse complement strand
TTCGGGATTATGGCTTACAACATCCATCATTTCGTAAAAATTGCAGATATTTTTTCCGTAAATCAACCTGCATTTAGTACGAGAATCCAAAGACAACCAAATACCCACCAATATAATTACAATAACAAATAAGGTAATAATAATTTTTACTGATGTTTTCATTTTTTCATTCTACTAAAAAACCGCTTTCTTGGCGATTTTTTCCGGTTCTGACTATTGAAAATAAATATCTTACCACTTTAGTAAAAATTCGTGATATTCATCCCCCTGAAAGGTACACTTTGTTTCTTGACAGGTTATTGTCTGGGCACCAGTAGCTACTTTGAAAAAACTTGAAAGACCGCCTTTCAAGTACCTGCAATAAATAGGATGAAGATCTAAATCTTTAAATCTAATTATTGCCTCTTTCTTTTTAGTATCAATTATTACAGGAATAATTTCACCAACCCTCACAATTTTTTTAAAAAGCTCTGGCCCTTTTGAAAAAAATATCTTTTCAAAATTCAAAAAGAGTTTCGTAATAATTCTGAGTAATGGAGAAAACTTGATAGCCAAAGATCCCATCTCTTCAATTTTTTCCTCAGAAAAACCAAAGGTTTGCTTTATCAACAAAAGAGAAATTATTCTCAATCCTATGGGATAAAATTCCGATGTTTTTATTGTATTATATTTAAATGGATAACCTAATCTTTCCATCTCAGCTTCTAATTTTTTAAGTCCTTCTTCTCCTTTTTCTTTGAGAATAAAAGTGACATCTGTTTTAAAAACAATCCCTCTTATTTCTCCTTTAATCTCCATCAATTTTTTAGCTGTTTCCTTGGTAAGAATTTCTTCCATGATGTCTTTTAATGATTATATATTATTATTTTAGCAAAATATCAAAAAAATAAAAAGTTGAGATAAATTCCTGTAAGTGGAACTGATTAATCTATCCCTTTTTAAAGTAATTTTCTGTAAGCCATATATAAATCTTTTGAGTGTCTCTTTTAATGTTTCCGGCTCCAAGAAGAATAATTACCAGATTACGATCTTCATTATCCTCACTGGTTAAACGAAATATAAAGAGGCCGGTATTTTTAGATGCCCGAGTAAATCCTGTCTTTCCCCCGACAAAAGTGGTGTCAGTAATAAAGATGTTTTTATTCCACAAATCCTTAATATCAAAATCAATCTCTCCAAAGCTTTGAACCTCTTTCCCTTTGCTAATCTTTAAAATAGGAAAACGATTGTTGAATATGTATCTTGCTAGATAAAACAGGTCTCTGGCAGTACTGACATTTTTAGGATTAAAACCAGAAGAATCAAAGAATTCTGTCTGTTCCATTAAAATAGCTTCAGCCTTTTCATTCATTAAATTAATGGTTCTTTCTCTACCCAAGAAATAACTAAGCACTTCAGCAGCATCATTAGAAGATTCTATTAAAAGAGGGTAAAACAATTCTACCACGCTGAATCTTTCATCTGATTCCAAACCTTGGGTGGAACCGTAACCATTAAGCATTTCTTCCCTTACCAGGATAGATTTTCTTAAATCAACATTTTCAGCTACAACCACGGCTGTCATTAATTTTGTTAAAGAGGCTATGGGCAACTGTTTCTGATAATCCTTCTGGCTAAAAACATATCCTGAATCCAGGTCAGCCACCAAATAACTCTGGGTAGAAATCTTTGGAAACCGGGTTAATTCCTTATTAAAATACTTATAGGTATCTTTTGTTTTATCTATAACGAGAAGGGGCATACCTATCTCGGCTAATTCATAAATAGTCTTTGCATCCTGGTCACTCTGACGCAAACAACCTCCAGATACCGAAGAAATAAGTTTCTCTCCCCAGGAATAATAAGGTTCTCCGTGAACGTAATACTTCCCGTAGTATTTAAGGGCATAGGGCATGTATACATCTGATACAGCTGAAAAGCTTAATTTATTTCCTGAAATCACCTGATAGAGACCCGCGGCTGACCCTCCCCATCCCTGGGGATCTCCTTTTGTCAAAATAAGGGTTTCTTCTTTAGGGAGGCCTTGCTGGAAAACCCTTATCTTCATTTCAGAGAGATTAGCTTCCAAAAAATCAGCTTTTTTAAAAATTAATTCTTCTCTTATTTCTTCGAAGAATTTAAGATGTGGAGATTTCCTTTCAGGTCTTTTTATCTCTGGATAATTATTATTAAAACTCAACTCTTCCATAAGCTCTCCTGCATAACCCAAAATTCCTCCTCCCAGGATGGTGGCTAAAACCACTATAATCAAAATGTATTTCCAATTAGTCTTAGGTTCTTTAAGAAAACTCATAATTCCTAATTTTATTATATCTTAATTATTTATCAATAAATATTTAATAAGCTTTATTTTATATAAAATGAAACCTTTTTCAAAAAACAAAGAAGCTTTTTAAAGGGCTTCTTTGTTAATTGATTTAAAATTCTTTTCAAAAAGAAATTTAAAACCTAAAGCCGTATTCTCTATCTTTTCTCTAAAATAGATTAATACTATCTATTCAACCTTACCTTTTTCTTGCTCGTACTTTCTCCAGGACTCTGATACAGAAGGTTCAATAGTATCTAACTCACTAAGAATCTTTTCTTTTATCTCTGTTGTTTTGATTTCCTCTTTTTCTCCTGTCATCTGCAATACTGTACTTGAAACCTGTTCTACTATCTCATTTTTTCGCTCCTCTGTAAGATCAGTCCTTTGAGTTGCACCTGCAATTGATTTTTTAATCTTTTCGGCGTCAAACGGCTCTTTTGTTCCATCTTTTTTTATTACAAAGTTAGCCATAATAAGTAGATATTTTATTTAATTAATTCTCGACCTTTGTCTGTTGATATTTCCTGTTTTCCCAACCTGGTTTTTATGATTCTTTTTCCTCACACCAGGCACAAACTAAACCATTGGGACCAACCAAAGAAGCAAGGATATTATCAATAATATTAATAAAAAATACCTTGGTATTTTTGAATTCTTTTTCCATCATTTCTTTCAATCTCTGAGCTCCTTTGAGGTCATCGCCGTGAGTAATAACCACCCTGATTTTCTTTTCTTCTTTTCCTAATTTTTTTACCTCTCTCTTAAAATGTTTAAACAAGACTGTAGGTATATCTTTGGCACCAAATTTTATACTGGATGGAACCAATACTCCTTTTTTAAAAACTAACAAGGGACGAATTTCTGCTTTTGCCATTCTTCTCATTAAAGCAGCTACAAGAGGTGAAATCCGTCCGCTGGCTTCCAACCATTTCGAATTCTCAAACATTAAAAAAAGATGAACCTGAGGAATAAGCTCTTCTAATTCCTTTACAATCTCCTCTATTTCCTTTCCCTTTCTTATTAAATCAATTGCTCGAAGAACAAAAAGGCTTTCTCCAGCACTAGCATTTAGGGAATCTATGATAAAAACCTTTTTCTGCTGTTCAGAGGGCAAAAATTTCTTTGCTTGAATTGCCGAATTATGGGTACCAGAAAGCTTGGAGGTAACTGTAATACAAATAATATTATTAAATCTTTCCAGCTGCTGCTGGAAAGCATTCAGGAAATCTTTGGGTGAGGATTGAGAGGTTTTACCAAAACTCTTAATCCCTCTCTTTTCTG
>DAOUYT010000010.1 GCA_030665965.1 bacterium | reverse complement strand
GGCTTTCAATTTATAATTCAAGGAAGGAGATTAAGGTTCAAAGGCTTGTTGGCGCTTCAAACTGGTTTATCCAGGGACCGTTTTTGGTCCAGGGAGCAATCTGCGGAGTTTTGGCAGGCTTCATTTCTCTTTTGGTTTTCAGTGCAGTCTGTCTGTTTTTGAGCCCCAGGATTTCAAGCTTCTTTTTTAGTCTTAATTTATTTGAATTATTTGTTGAGAATTTCCGGAGTTTACTTTTAATTCAGTTTGCTACTGGAATTGGACTGGGAATAATTTCAAGTAGTGTTGCTATTAGAAAATATTTGGAGATTTAATTTTGCGGGGTGGTGTAATGGTAGCACTCGAGTTTCTGGCACTCGTAATCTAGGTTCGAGTCCTAGCCCCGCAGCATTGCTATGCGTAGTTCGAGTAACCGAGACGCTTATGGCGTTAGGGCGACCGAGAGGGGTTTAAATCCTAACGCCGGAGCAGGCTAGTGAGCCTTTCGGGAGACCGAGAGGCCTCATATTTTTGAAAAGTTCGAGAAAAAAATCGCCATACCCCGATAGGATATCGAACCATGTTCGGAGCCAATCCCTTCTAATTAATCGCCAAGGAAGCGATTTTTTATTGGAGATAAATAGAGAGTTGACCATGTATAGTTATGGGTCTATAATCACAATACAGGAGCAGTAATAAAAGGTCGTTCTCCTTATTAATAAAGATTTAATTATCATAAAAAAATTATGCCAAGATTTAACGGAACGGGTCCTGGGGGTTTTGGTCCTGGTACTGGCCGGGGCATGGGTCCTTGCGGTGCAGGAATGGGCTGGGGAAGAGGATTTGGTCGTGGATTAGGAAGAGGCTTTGGACGAAGAGGTTTCGGGGGTTATGGGCCGTATCAGACATATCAACCTCAAATCACTAAAAAAGAAGAAAGGGAAATATTAGAAGAAGAAGCGACAAATTTAGAAGAGGAGCTTAAAGCTATTGAAGTTCGGCTTTCCGAACTTAAAGGGCAAAAATAAAATTAAATAGGGAAAAAACAATATGAAAATAGCAATAAGTTCAACCGGAAAAAATCTCACGGATAATGTTAGTGAGGTATTTGCCAGTTGCCCTTATTTTATTGTTGCAGAAATTGAAAATAAAAAAATTCAAAAAGTTGAAACGATAGAAAATAAAATCGCAAACCAGTTAGGTCAGGCGGGTATTTCGGTCGTGCGACTAATGGCAGTTAAGGTCGTGATTACAAAGAATGTCGGGCCGAGAGCCCTTGATGTATTGAACCAATTTAACATAGGTATTTATGCCGGAGATGGTATGATAGAAAAAGTTTTGCAAGAATTTATAGACGGGAAGCTTAAAAAAATGAATTGACATGAAAATAGTAGTTCCGACAGATAACAAAAAAGAGATAGAAGATAGAGTAGCCGAACATTTCGGTCGCTGTTTAACATATACTTTTCTTAACGAAAAAGGCGAAGTCGTGGAAATTATAGATAACGTTAGCGAGCATGGCGGCGGGCAAGGACTGCCTCCCGAATTAATGAAAGACCACGGAGTAAATGTTTTGCTTTGCAGAGAACTTGGGCCAAGAGCTTTAAATCTATGCAAAGAATTAGGCATAGAAGTATACGTTTGCCAAGCGGAAACCGTTAGAGAAATTTTTGAATTGTGGAAAAACAATAAAATTAAAAAGGCAGGCGCAGAAGATGTTTGTGAAAGCCATAAATTATGAAAATCGAAATCGAGAAAATTACTATTTTACCGGGAATAAATAAATTCGGAGAAAAAGAGAAATTTGAGAAATTTGAGATTAACAAATCAAAATGTGCTGGTTGCGGAGCTTGTCTTCGGGCTTGCCCCCATGGAGCAATCAAAATAGGAGAAGACGGGAAAGCTTTTATTGATCAAGATAAATGTAAAAGGTGTGGAACGTGCCAGAAAATTTGTCCTTTTAATGCAATAGAAAAAATCTCAGAGGAACTAAATGAAAAAAATGTTAAACAGCCGAATATTCCGCTATCTCCGACACCGACACCAACTCCTTACAGACCTCCAGTTGTCCAGAGACGAGACTTAGGCACAGGAAGAGGGTTTGGAGGAAGAGGCACGGGAAGAGGACTTGGCAGAGGTCCTCAAGATGGCAGGGGCGTGGGCAGAGGCAGAGGCGGTAGAAGAGAATAAATAAAAAAGAGATAAAAATATGCCTGAAAAATTTTTCTTACAAACTCAAAAACAATTTAAAAAAATAGCTAAATTTTTAAATTTGGAATCTGAAATTATCCAACAGCTAAAAGAACCTCAACGGATACTCAAATTCCAAATTCCAGTCAGAATGGATAATGGAAAAATCAAGGTCTTTTTTGGTTTTCGTTCTCAACACAATAACTCTTTAGGGCCTTATAAAGGAGGAATTCGTTATCATCCAAATGTTTCAGAAGATGGAATAAAGGCCTTATCAATGCTGATGACCTGGAAATGTTCTTTAGTAGGTTTACCTTTTGGGGGAGGGAAAGGAGGGGTGATTATAAATCCTTTAGAATTAAGCAAGAATGAATTGGAAAGGCTTTCTCGAGGATATGTCAATAAAGTTTTTCCTTTAATTGGGCCCGATATTGATATTCCAGCCCCAGATGTTAACACCAATGCCCAAATTATGGCTTGGATGGATGATGAATACTCAAAATTAAAAGGGAAAGATTTGCCAGCTGCTTTCACCGGAAAGCCCTTAGAAATGTGGGGAATAAAAGGAAGAGAGGAAGCTACCGGCTATGGTGGAGTAATTATTCTAGAAAAACTAAGTAAAATATTTGATTTGAAACCAGAAAAGACTACTTTAGTTATTCAGGGTTTTGGAAATGTAGGATACTATTTTGCCCGTTTTGCCTTTAAAAAAGGTTTTAAAATTATAGCCATTTCTGAAGCGGAAGGAGGAATTTATGTCTCAAAAGGTTTAAATCCAGAAAAAACTCTCAAATGTAAAGAAGTAAAAGGTAAAATTGCTGGCTGTTACTGTGCGGGCTCAGTTTGTGACACTTCTTTTGGGGAAAAAATTACCAATAAGGAACTCTTGCAAATGCCGGTGGATGTTTTAGTGCCGGCGGCCGTAGAAAATGTAATCACAAAAGAGAATGCTCCAAAAATTAAAGCCAAGTATATAATTGAAATGGCTAATGGTCCGGTTACCCCTGAAGCTTTGAGTATTTTAAATAAAAGAAAAGTTTTATCTGTGCCCGATATTTTAGCTAATGCTGGCGGAGTAGTAGTTTCTTATTTTGAATGGTTACAATCAAAAGAAAAAAAGAAATGGAAGAAAAGAAAAGTCTTAGAAGAACTTTCCGCTATTTTGGGCAAAGCGTTTGATAAAGTTCGGGATTTATCCCAAAGAGAAAAAATCAGCCTAAGAAAAGCAGCTTATTTTATAGCGATAAATAAAGTAGCTAAAGCAATAAAATAATTAAAATTTATGCCAGAATTAATCTTCACTGATGAAAATTTTGAAAAAGAGGTAATAAACAGCGCGCAACTGATTTAGTTGATTTTTGGAGCCCAACCTGCCCTCCTTGCTTGATGTTGGCTCCAGTTATTGAGGAAATCGCTAAAGAATTTGAGGGTAGGGCAAGAGTCGGGAAATTAAATGTAATGGAAAATCAAGAAACTGCAGGAAAATATGAAATTTTTGGCATTCCAACTATTATTATCTTCAAAAACGGCAAAGAAATAGAAAGAGCAGTTGGTTTAAGACCTAAAGAGGCTATAGCAGATAAACTTAATTCGCTATTGTAAAAATATGCCAATTTACGAGTATAAATGCCAGAAATGTGGCCATAAATTTAAGAAATTAGTTTTTGGAGAAGAGGAAATAAAATGTCCAGAATGTAATTCAAAGAGGATAGAAAAATTATTTCCCTCGAGCATTGGTATAGGGAAAAAAGGAGATAATGATTTTAAAGGTTGTTCCACCGGTATCTGCCCACTTAGCAAATAATATGAAGATTACCATCATTTGTGACAATACTGCTTTAAAGTCGAATCTTCAGGCTGACTGGGGCTTTTCTGTCTTAGTTGAGATAGAAAATACTCCTAAGATTTTGTTTGATACCGGTGGAAATAGAAAAATTTTATTGAATAATATGGAAAAATTAGGAATTGACCCTTTATCAATTGAGGAAATTTTTATTTCCCATCTTCATTCTAACCACATAGGAGGGTTAGATGGGTTTTTAAAAGTAAACCAAAAAATTAAAAAAATTTATGTTCCTTCTTCTTTGAGACTAAAAAACGAAGTTATTTTAAAGGAACCTCAAAAAATTCACGATGATGTCTTTTCAACCGGTGAATTAGAAGGCATTGAGCAAAGTATGGGAGTTGAAACAGATAAAGGAACTATTTTAGTTGTTGGTTGTTCTCATCCTAAAATGGGTTATATTTTAGATGCAGCTAAAAAATTTGGTAAAATTTATGCAGTTATTGGTGGAATGCACGGGTTTTCTGAATTTGAACTATTTAAAGATTTAAAACTAATTTGTCCTACCCATTGCACTCAACACAAAGCCGAGCTTAAAAAGCTATATCCCAAAAAATACATTGAAGGCGGGGCAGGAAGAATAATTGAGATATAATATAAAAAGATATCCCCGCAGCTTGCTGCGGTTGGGTAATTCATTTATGAAAAGAATAGAGGAAGAACTTAAAAAAGTTAAAAATGAGGTTTTAGATTGCAAAAAATGTTCCTTGTATAAAGAAAGAGTTAAAAACAGATTTTATCCGGTGGTTGGAGAGGGAAATCACCAGGCAAAAATAATGTTTGTGGGAGAAGCCCCGGGGCTGCAAGAAGCCAAAACTGGTAGACCTTTTTGCGGAGCAGCCGGAAAAGTTTTAGACGAACTTTTAGATTCAGTCGGAATAAAAAGAAAAGAAGTTTATATTGCAAATTTATTAAAGTGCCGGCCTCCAGAAAATCGTGATCCACAGCCGGAAGAAACTAAAAACTGCTCTCCTTATTTAGAAAGGCAAATTGAGATTATCAAACCGAGAGTAATTTGTCTCTTGGGCAGGCATTCAATGAATTTTTTGATGGAAAAGTTCGGACTAGAAAACCAAATAGAAGGAATCAGTAAAATTCACGGCAGATTATTTGAAAGCAAGAATCTTTCTCTAAACATTACCGTAATACCATTTTATCATCCGGCTGTGGCCATTTATAATCCGAACATGAAGAAGGTTCTTGAAGAAGATTTCAAGATTTTAAAAACAATAATAAAATAATACAACTTAAAAAAGATATGAAAAAAGAAAAAACAAAAGAAAAAAAAGAAGAAAAGGTGCTAGAAGAAGAACTATCAGAGGAAGAAAAACAAAAAAGGGAAAGAGATTTAGAGATAATGGAGGAAAATGATCCTTTCAATTAATCGGTTTTTAGCAACGAGAGTTATAATAAAAAATAAACTATGGCTATTATACTTCCAAAACAGGCATGGACTAAAGAAGGAAAATTGCTTTTCCAAAAATCAGAAAAAGTGACGGATTTCAATCAAGGAAGAAAAATAGTAGATTCATTAAAAAAGATTTAAAGTAAATCTATAACAGGGCCCATTTTAAAAGTAAAAAATTTGGATGTGAGACTGGAAAACGAAGAAATCATCAATTTGAAGTAAGGAAAGGCGATAAAAATAATAAAGAAATGAGACACTGAAAAATACCCTTAAGTAGTGTCTCATTTGTCTCATTTTACGATAAAACGACCCGACCGAGGGGCGTTATTTGAGACCCTCAAAATCGCCCAATTTTCCCTTTAAACCTGGGTTCTAGACCGACCTGGGGAGCAGGATTTTCCCTAAAATAGGTTTGAATTTTATCCAAAACATACAGATGATAAAAATCGCCCTTTGGGCGATTTTTTGGTAGGATAGAATATATGGAAGAAAAAGAAGTTAAGTTTCTTAATATAAATCCTGATTTAATTCAGAAAAAATTAAAAGAAATTGGGGCTAAAAAAGTTTTTGAAAGACTTTATAAAAGAAAGGTTTTTGATTATGAAGATTTAAGGTTAGATAAAAGTGGTGCCTGGATAAGAATTCGTGATGAAGGAGATAAGATAACTTTAGGGTTTAAAAAAAGAATAGGAATGAGCGCAGACGGAAAAGGCAATGATAAAGGTATGGAAGAAATAGAGGTTGAAGTCAATGATTTTGAAAAAACTGCCAATATATTATTGAAAGCAGGTCTTATCGAAAAACATTACGCAGAGAATAAAAGAATACGATATCAATTAGACGATATTGAGTTTGATATCGATTTTTGGCCTCAGCTTGAGCCTTACCTTGAAATAGAGGCTCCTTCGTGGGAAAGAATAGATGAAGCTATTTTGTTATTGGGTCTTAATCTTAAAGATAAAAAAATATTTTCAGCATATCAGATATATAAACTCAAAGGCATAAATTTTAACGACTATAAAGAAGTTACTTTTGATGGGATGATAAAGAAGAAGAAATAAACCAGGTTCTAACTATGTCCAACCAGGCCAGATGCTGCCCGAGAGCTTTGCTCTTGACGGGTTTTATAGTATTATGAAATAATATGGAACAAATAATTTCAAAACAGGAATTTGATGAATTAATGAAACTTAAAGGGGAGGTAAAAGGAACAGGAATAAAGACTCACGGAAAGTTCATACTCAAAGAAGAAGGCGAGGAGGGATTGAAGAAATTGGAAGATACAATGGCAGGACTTGGCTACCCAATAAAATTCAGAGAAGTAAAAGCAACGACTCTTTATCCTTTTGGAGTAGAAGCTGTTATCTTGTTAGCTATTAAGAGACTTTTTAATTACGATGACAAAAAGTTTCAGGAAATGGGAAGGTTTCACGCCAAGCTCTCTTTAATTATTAGACTTTTTATGAAGTATTTCGTTTCACTTGAAAGGGTGTCGAAAGAGGGTCCAGAGATGTGGAGAAGATATTTTACACTTGGAGATATTGAAGTAGTGGAAATTGACGAGGAAAAAAGACATATAATTTTTAGGGTAAGGAATTTCCAGTTTCATCCACTTCACTGTCAAATTCTCAGGGGTTCTATTCCTACTATAATCCAAATGATAGTTGGAAGTAAGGTAACTTCTGAAGAAACAAAATGTGTTCATAGAGGTGACGAATATCACGAATTTTTATTGAAGTGGTAATTTAAACACCAATTATCTCTATCAAACAGGTTTTAACATCGTCCAATAACCTAGCTGTGTTTTAATTGACCTCTTTTATTTAAAGTCTTATACTTAAATAATGAGGAAAAAGAAGAAAAAATCAGCAAGAAAAAGAGTATTTCGTAGACGCATTGCCAGAAAGAAAAAGGAGGTTGATAAAAAAGAACCTAAAAAAATTAAACAGATAAAGGTTCTATTGGTTGGAATTGGAGGTGGAGGAGGTTCAATAGTTTCTGAGATAGCCCAGAGGGTGAAAAGGGCTTCTTTTTTTGCTGCCAATACTGATTCCAAGGCCTTGAGAAGGATTTCAGCAAAAGTCACAAGATTTCATTTTGGTCAGGATTTAACCCATGGACTGGGAACAGGCATGAATCCTGAGTTAGGTGAGGAAGCTGCCAGAAGAGAAAAAGAAAGGATAAAAAAGATATTACAAGACCAGGACTTTGTTATTTTAATTGCTTGTCTGGGAGGAGGATTGGGATCTGGAGCTGCCCCTATCTTTGCCAAGATATCAAAAGGTTTAGGAAATTTAACATATGGTATCTTCACCCTTCCTTTTAAGTTTGAGGGTGCAAAGAAAATGGATATTGCCAGAAAGTCTCTGGAAAAGGTAAAGACAAGATTGAATGCCTTTTCCATTATTCCCAATGAAAGAGTTTTTCAAGTCATAGAAAGGACAGCTCCTCTTAAAAAAGCCCTTTCTGCCATTAACAAGAAGCTGGCAGATTCCATTCGGAGTTTGATTGATATAATCTATGCCCCGGGGTTAATCAATATTGATTTTGCTGATTTAAAGACCATATTTGAGGGAAGGGGAAGGTTGACTTATTTAAATTCCATTGAGATAGGAAAAGAAGATAAGGAAGCCATCGAAAAGGTGATAAATTCCCCTTTGTACCTTTATGGCATTGATGGGGCCAAGGGAGTCATGCTTAACATTTCAGGTCAGAAAAACCTTTCTTTGACCCAGGTTGATCAGGTTTCCAGGGTTATTTCCGGTCGGGTTCACAAAGAGGCAAAGATTATCTTCGGGATTTCCGGTGTTAAAAAAAATTCAAAAATAAAGGTGACCTTATTGGCTACAGGATGCAGTCAAAAGAAAACTTTTAAAAAACCTAAAAAGAAACCAAAAAAGGTGAGTAAAATAAAAAGAAAAAAAGTAAAGCAAAAAAAGATAAAGGTTAAGGTTTCTCAATCCAATCCTTCTGTTTCTTTAAAAAAGGTAGTGCCAATACAAAAAAAAGAAAAGGAAAGAATAAGGGTTAGAAAGAACGCTCTGGAGGTTAAAAAAGACAAAGAGAGAGAAGAGGCTGAAATAATATCCAAGGAGAAATTTTGGGAAACCCCAAGCTTCTTAAAGAAGAAAATGACTCAAGGTCAATAAATAAATTTAATAAAGATAATTTTATGATTCAAGTAGACAAAAAAATCTTAAAAGATATTTATGAGGAAAGGAAAAAAGGCGTTTATCGCCGAAAATATGACTTTGGTCTGTTGTTGGTGATTGGGGGGTCGGAATTTTATTCAGGGTCGCCAGCCCTTTCTGCCATGGCAGCCTTTAACTCAGGGGTGGACATGGTAAACATTATTGCCCCAAAAAGAGCAGCTGATATCATTGCTTCTTTTTCCCCTGATATGGCAGCCTATCCTCTGGAAGGGAAATGGTTGGAAAAGAAACATCTAGCTACCTTAATTTCAATGACAGAATCAGCAAAGACCGTATCCAGGGGAAATACAGCTGTGGTTATTGGCGGCGGGACAGGCAGAAGCAAGGAAACCCAGGAGGTAATCCTGGAATATCTTGAAAGAATTTCAATACCAGCTGTTATTGATGCTGACGCCATCCATGCTCTAGGAAAAAAACCTGAGATTGTTTCAGGAAGGAATTTTCTAATCACCCCCCATAGCTACGAATTCTTTGTTTTGACAAAAAGAGAAATTTATAAGCTTCCTTATGAAGAAAAGATAAAAGCAGTAAAACAGGAAGCTGAACGTCTTCAGACAACAATCTTGCTCAAAGAAAAACCAGACATTATTTCTAACGGCAAGGAAGTAGCTTTAAATAAGACTGGAAGTCCCTATATGTCGGTGGGAGGAACAGGGGATACATTGGCTGGAATCTGCGGTGCCTTGCTTGCCAGGGGTATTGATTCTTTTGTTGCTGCCCAGGCTGCTGCCTTTATTAATGGCAAGGCAGGGGAAATGGCAGCTCAAAAAATGAAAGAGGGATTATTAGCTACAGAAGTAATAAAAGCCATTCCCGAGGTCTTACACTAAGTTTTTTAGATAGGAAACTTAAAGAAAACGTGAGAGATATGGTTTACGATTTAATCATCATTGGCGGGGGACCGGCTGGAATGACAGCCGGTATTTATGCTGCCAGGCAGAAATTAAAAATATTGTTGATCAGTAAAGACTTTGGAGGACAGATGGCAAAAAAAGCAGTAGCTATTGAAAATTATCCTGGTTTTGAAGAAATTTCAGGTCTGGATTTAATCAAAAGATTTGAAAAACACTTAAGGAAACAAACCATTGATATAGAGCGAGATGAGGTAGGCAAGATGAAAAAGATTGACAACTCTTTTTTTATTTGGACCAGTAATAAAAACAAGTTTGAGAGCAAAACGGTTATCATTGCTTCAGGGTCTGATCCCAGACCCCTGGAGGTTCCTGGAGAAAAAGAATTCATCGGAAAGGGTGTAAGTTATTGTGCCGTATGCGATGGTCCCTTGTTTTCTGGTAAAGAAGTAGCTGTGATTGGAGGAGGAAATTCTGGTTTTGAAACAGCCCAGTTTTTAAATAGTATAGCTAAAAAAATATATATCTTGGAATACGGTTCAGAAGTTAAAGCTGATTCCAAGAACCAGGAAATAGTTAAAAAAGGAGGAAAGACTGAAATAATAACAAATGTCCTTTTAAAAGAAATTAAAGGAGATACATTTGTTAATTCAATAGTTTATCAAGACAGAAAAACCAAGGAAGATAAAATCCTGTCTGTGGAAGGTATTTTTGTGGAAATAGGGTCCCAACCCGCCACCTCATTTATTAAGGATTTGGTGGATTTTAATGAAGAAGATGAGATAAAGATTGACCCTGAGACCTGTCAGACAAAGACCCCAGGTCTTTTTGCAGCAGGTGACGTAACTGCAGGAAGATTCAAACAGATTGTAATTGCTGCCGGCCAGGGATCAAAAGCAGCTTTGTCTGTTTTTGATTATTTAAAAAATACAAAATAATGGTTTTAAAATCAAAAAAAACAAAAAAATCTTTCAGCCTTAAAGAAATAAAAGCAAGAGAGATTTTAGACTCAAGGGGTAATCCTACCATTGAGGTTGATTTAAAGACAGACGCAGGAGTGTTTCATTCTTCTGTACCCTCTGGAGCTTCCAGGGGAAGATATGAAGCAGTAGAGTTAAGGGATGGAGAAAAGAGATATTTTGGAAAAGGGGTCTTGAAAGCAGTAAAGAATATAAATGAAGTTATTGGTCCAAAGATTAAAGGAAAGGACGTGACCCTGCAAAAAGAGATTGATGATTTAATGATTGAATTAGATGGTACAAAGGATAAGTCTTGTTTGGGAGCAAATGCCATTTGTGCTGTTTCTTTGGCTGTTTGTCGGGCCGGAGCTGGAGCCAGAAAATTAAAACTCTTTGAGTATATAAGGGATATTTTTAAAAGCAGACATAACATAACAGACAGGGACTATAAAATACCCTTTCCTTTGTTCAATGTCATTAATGGAGGGTTGCACGCAGGAAACAGGTTGGATATCCAGGAATTCATGATATCACCTGAGGAAGAATCTTTTTCAAAGAATCTCCAGATAGGCGCAGAAATTTATCATCAGTTAGGAGATCTCTTGTTGGAGAAATATGGAAAGCAAGCCACAAATTTAGGGGATGAAGGAGGATTTGCCCCGCCCCTTATAGCTCCTGAACAAGCTATTGAATTGATTTTAGGAGCTGCCAGGAAAATAGGACATGAAAACAAAATCAAAATTATTCTAGACGTAGCTGCTTCCCAATTCTTTAAAGACGGGAAGTATAAAATGCAGTTTGGTATTTTTACAAAACAGGGTTTAATAAGATATTATTTAAATTTAATTTCAAGATATCCTGTTGCAGGGTTGGAAGATCCATTTTCAGAAGATGACTGGGAAGGGTTTGAACAGATTACAAAGGAATTGGGTGAAAAGATTTTGGTGATAGGGGATGACCTTCTGGTTACCAATCCAGACAGGATAAAAGAAGCAAAGGAAAAAAAGGCTGTAAATAGCATGATTTTGAAGATAAATCAGGTAGGAACAGTCTCAGAAGCTCTTGAGGCTGCAGGGTTGGCAAAAGATTTTGGTTGGAAAATAATTGTTTCCCACAGGTCAGGGGAAACAAATGATGATTTTATTGCTGATCTGTCAGTGGGTCTTGGGGCTGATTTTATCAAGACAGGAGCTTTAGCCAGGGGAGAAAGGGTGGCAAAGTATAACAGATTGTTAAAGATTGAACAAGAATTAGGCTTATGAACATACTCTTTATTGTGCTTGATGGCCTGGGAGACGAAAGAATAAAGCAGTTTGGCAATAAAAGCCCTCTGGAAAAAGCCAGAACTCCTAATCTGGATTATTTGGCTAAAAAAGGAATAACAGGTTTAATGGAACCTTGTTATACAGCCGCCATTCCTACTTCAGAAGAAGGTCATTTTTCCTTGTTCGGCTACCATCCCAAGACCTTAACAATTAAACGGGGAATATTTACAGCCAGAGGAGCTGAAATGAAAGTAAGGTCTGGGGACGTTGCTTTGCGGGGCAACTTTAGTACTGTAGATAAGAATTTCAATATTATTGACCGACGGGCAGGCAGGATTCAAAACACCAAGTCTTTGATAAAATCTTTAAAGGGAATTAAAATAAACAATGTAAAGGTTTTGATAAAGCCAGCCGGGCAACACAGACTGGGTATAATCTTGCGGGGAAAGAATTTAAGCTGCAGGATTTCAGATGGCGACCCTTTTTATTCAACACTGGGCAACAGGGTTAAAAAAATTATTCCTTTGGACAAGAGCTCAAAATCAGCTTTTACTGCCGCTATTTTAAATGAGTTTTTAAAGAGGAGTCATCAGATTTTAAAAAATCATCCTTTAAATATAAAAAGAAAAAAATTAGGTCTTCCTGTAGCTAACTATATTTTAGTCAGGGGTGCCAGTTCTCCTCAAAAACTTGCTTCTTTTAAGAAAAGATACGGTTTTAAGGCTTGTTGTATTGCAGGAAAAATTCTTTACCAACAGATTGCTAAAGCCCTGGGAATGAAATTAATCAAGGTTAAGGGAGCCAACGGCCTTGTTTCCACCAATCTTAAAGCAAAGATTCAGGCTGCAAAAAAGGCTTTGAAAAATTATGGTTTTGTATTTTTACATATTAAAGCTACAGATAGTTTGGCTGAAGACGGCAACTTTTCAGGAAAGAGAGATTTTATTGAAAAGATTGATAAAAACATGAAGCCTTTATTGGGTCTCAAACATATCTTAATCGTTGTAACAGCTGATCACTCCACCTGTTCTTTATTAAAAAGACACTGTAAGAACCCCATCCCTCTTTTAATTTATGGAGCAGGACAGGATTCTGTGAAAAGGTTTTCAGAGAGAGCTTGTAAAAAAGGGAAACTGGGCAAGATAAAACAAGTGGATTTAATGTCAAAGATTTTAAGGCTTATAAAGAAACATAAATGAAGATGTTAATTTGTATTTAGGTTTAGTTTTGATATAATCATTGTTAATGGTTGGGGGAACCAATAGATAACACATTAATAAAGGTTTGGTAAAATAAATAACAATGTCAAAAATATGGCTGTAAAATTCAAAGTCATCAAAGAAAAATGTATCAGTTGCGGGGTTTGTATTACTAGCTGTCCTGAGGGGGCTGATTGGAATGATGATGGCAAATCAAAGATTATTAATTCAGACAAGATAGAGGAATGCGGTGGTGAAACCCTGTGTCCTTACGGAGCAATTGAGAAGGTGAACACAGAGAAGAAATAAGGATGTATTTGTCCATTACTAATTTTTCCAATAAATATTGTTTAATCATGTTTTAATAAATAGTTGTATGAAATGTTACTTATGTGGAAGAGATAAAAATAAAGATGGTACTCTTGTTAGGTATCGTATATGCAAAGAATGTACTAATAAAAAAGCACACCAATATTATTTAGAGAATTCAGAAAAATTTAAAGAAAGAAGTAGACTATGGAAGAAAAAAAATAAAGAAAAGGTAATTGAAATAAGTAAAAGATATAGGAGAGGATTAAAAATCAAAGCATTAGAAGCATATAGTAATAAGAAACTAAGGTGTGTTTGTTGCGGAGAAACAGAAATAGATTTTTTATGTTTAGACCATATTGATAATGATGGAGCTAAACAGAGGGAAAGATATGGAATCGGAACCTCATTTTTAAAATGGTTAAAGGCTAATAATTATCCAAAGGATTTAAGATTGCAGGTTATGTGTCTCAATTGCAATATGAGTAAAAGGATACAGGGTGGTGTTTGTATTCACCAATTAGGAAAGAAAAAAAGCAATAAATAGAATAGCATTGGAAAAAGATTATTAATTTAACAGAGGATACCCTCTGTTTTTATAATTAATAATTAATGAGAATTTATATATTGTTCGTATACAATGAATTGACATAGACTGTGGACTTTGTTAAACTAAAAACCGACCGATATCGTCGGTTTTTTACTATGAGAGTTTTAAAAAAATCTCAATACGGCCTACGAGCAATGGTCTATTTGGCCAATCCTCGTTTAAAAAATAAAATCTGTCCATTAAAGAAAATTTCAAAGGATGAAGAAATACCTTTTGATTTTTTAGAAAAAATATTCTCAAAATTAGAGAAGGCCGGTTTAGTCAAGGCAAAGAAAGGTACTCAAGGGGGATATTTTTTAAAACGTTCTCCCCAGAAAATCACCGTGGGAGAAATAATAAGTACTTTAGAGAGCACAATGTCTCCTGTTAAGTGTTTAGCTAAAGAAAAAAGATATAATTGTCCTCGTAAAAAGACTTGTAGAACAGTGAATGTTTGGAAAAAGGTCCAAGATGTCTTAAATTCCACTTTGAATTCAATTACCTTGGCAGATTTAGTCAAAAAAGGATAAGAACCTCTCACTGCGCTCGAGAACCTTGATTCTTCGGAATTAAACTTATGAAAAATATATTATTAAAAGTTGAAAAATTATGGGTCAAAGGTAATGAAAAGGAGATATTAAAGGGAATAAATTTTCAAATAAAAAAAGGAGAGATTCAAGCTCTTTTAGGTCCTAATGCTTCGGGTAAATCGACCTTTGCCCAAGTAATTTTGGGAAAGCCAAAATACAAAGTAACTAAAGGTAAAATTTTTTTTGAAGGAAAAAACATTACTAAATTTCCTCCAGAAAAAAGAGTGAAATTAGGGTTATCTTTAGTTTGGCAATCACCACCGACAGTAGAAGGAGTGAAACTTTCGAAATTGTTGAAAAAAATTTCCAAAAAATCTATTGATATTAAGGAAGCAAAAGAACTTTTAGAAAGAGAAATAAATTTAGATTTCTCAGGTGGGGAGAAAAAAATATCTGAACTTTTGCAGGTAATATCTTTGAAGCCGAAATTGGTAGTTTTTGATGAAATTGATTCAGGTTTAGATTTAGAAAGATTAAAAAGAATAGCAAAGATAATAAAAAGGGAACTAATAAATAAAAAAGTTTCAGTTTTGCTTATTACTCATTGGGGACAAATTTTGCATTATTTAGAGCCTGAAATTACTAATGTGATGTTAGATGGAAAAATTATTTGCAAAGAAAAAGATTTTAAAAAGGTTTTTAAAGTCATTAGAAAATATGGTTATGAAAAATGTAAAAAATGCCAATTATTGGCAGATTAACCATAAAGTAAAAAACATTTTTAGACTAAAAGGAGTTACTGTTTTACCCAGTGTTGAGGCTTGGGAAAAATTCAAATGGACAAGAGCACATTTTGATAAAAAACCAAAAGAAGGGTATTTCATTTGGGTAAAACAGCGGGTAGATTCCCCCTTAATTACTTGCATTTCTATCTCTTCATCAAATGTTTTTCAAAATCTGATGAATTTAATATTGATAGAGAAAAACGTGAAGGTTGAAATAAATAGCTTTTGTAATGCAATAAAAAAGAATTTATTCGGGAACCACAAAGGGTACTCAAAAATTATCTTAAAGGAGAATTCGGAGTTAAAGGTGAGGCACTTTCATAATTGGGGAAAGAAAGATAAAGTTGCTTTCCATTTAGATTTTCTTCTAAAAAAAAGAGCAAAATTGTCTCATACCTATAGGTGTCTTGAGATACCTAGGAAGTTAAAAACAGAAAATAATACTCATTTGGAAGAAGATTCTTCAGCGAATTTTATAACAACTATTTTAGCCAGGGATGGTAAGGTTGACATATCCGATTCTACTTCTCTGAACGGGAGAAAATCTAATGGAATATCAAGAATAAGGGTAGTCGGTGATAAAAAATCTAAGATTGTTGTCCATAGCAAAATGATTGCAAATGCTGCAGGTGTAGGGCATTTGGATTGCATGGCTTTATTGTTAGCTAAAAATTCAAACGTCAAGGCGATGCCAGAACTTATAAATAGAAATAAAAACGCCTCACTTACTCATGAGGCATCGGTCGGCAAAATCTCAGAGGAAAAACTTGATTATTTAAGAAGTAGGGGACTTTCAGAAGATGAGGCAATAGATCTTATTGTAGCTGGTTTTCTGGGCGAGGAAGAACCAATCATAGTTAAGGGGCGTGTTATATTATCAGAACTTTATATGTAAATTTTTAACAAATATGGCAAATGATATAAATAAAGAATTAAGTATTTTAGAAATAGTCAAGGAAGATATTTTGAGAATATTGGGTGAAAAAAATAAGAAAATATTATTAAAGTCTCTAAAATCAGAGATTATCGTTTCTAACTCTTTTATATCTAGAGCAATCAGAGAATTTGAAGAAGAGAGATTAGTACAACTTGATGAAAATTTTATCGAATTGACTCAAAAAGGAAAAAATTATGCCAAGAACATTATCGAAAAACACCTTATTCTTGAGAATTATTTTAAAAAAACGAGGAGTAAAAGAGAAGCACATAAAATAACCGAT
>DAOUYT010000029.1 GCA_030665965.1 bacterium | reverse complement strand
CTTGATAGCGAGATTTTAGTCAAAGACCCGGAAAAACCAGTTGAGATAAGAGATATTAAGGGGGAAATTCGGTTTGAGAAGGTCAGCTTTAATTATCCCGAGAATAAAGAGAGTATTTTAACTGATATTAATTTACATATTAAACCCGGTGAATCAATTGCTTTTGTTGGTCGGTCGGGAGTGGGAAAAACAACCATTATTAGGCTTTTATTGCGATTTTATGACGTTAATCAAGGAGCAATATTAATTGACGGAGTTGACATCCGCAATCTTACCAAAAGCCAGCTTCGTTCTTTTATTGGCATTGTTCCCCAAGAACCCATCCTTTTCAACAACACGATTGGTTTCAATATTTCCTATGGCAACAGCCAGGCAGAAAAGGCAGACATTATAAGAGTGACCAGAATAGCCAATCTTCATGATTTCATTGAGAGTTTACCTTTAGGCTATGAAACCCAGGTCGGTGAAAGAGGAATTAAGCTTTCAGGAGGCCAGAAACAACGTCTGGCGATTGCCCGGATGCTTTTAACCAACCCAAAGATTATTATTTTTGATGAAGCTACCAGTAATTTAGATTCTGAATCAGAGCGTTTAATTCAGGACGCTTTGTGGAAGATTGCTCAAGACAGAACCATGTTAATCATTGCCCATCGTTTTTCAACAGTCAGGAGAGCTGATAAGATTGTTGTTTTAGATGAAGGTCAGGTTGTTGAATCAGGTTCCCATGATAAATTAATGAAAAAGAAAGGATTGTACTCTTATCTCTGGAATCTTCAAGCCAGAGGTCAAATTGACATTGATTCAGAATTATTAAAGTAAATACCTTATCATTTTTGGTGGTTATATATAAAAAGCCCAAGAGTTTTTCTTGGGCTTAATCTTTTAATCCTGGAAAACTAAAAACTTATATTTTATTCAAACATTTCTCCTTTAATAAATCTTGAAAGGGCGTAGATTGTTGTTATCTCAAAAGTTTTCACTCTTGGGATTAGATTTTTGGTGAAAAAACCAACAGCTCCCTCGTGGTGTTTTGTATTTTTCAATCCCCTGATTTCATCCATCACATCTCCTAATTCTTTTCCTTTCTTTACCTTCTCTACAATCTTTTCTGGCATCAAAAGTCCGCTTCCTCTTCCAAATCCCCACTTCCCTTTTTTATCAACAACAGCCACAAAACCAATCAAGAAAGTTCCTAATGCCTTTTGTTCAAAACCACCTTCTGGGCCAACTCCAAAATCTGCATCTAATTTGTCAATTGCGTTTTTGGCTCTGGTTTTAGATCCTTTGACTAACTCTTCAAAACTCATGGGCATGTCAGAAATACCAGAAGGAACAGAAATTCCTACAACCTCACAATCACCAAAGACCTTTTGAAAGGCTTGTTTGACCCCCTTAATCTTAACAGGATTTTGAGAACCAACTGCTACCTTCATGTTTTTTATATATCAAAATGAAACATTCTACCATTTTAATAAAAATTCATGGTATTCATCACCCCGAAAAACACATTTTGTTTCTTCACAGACTGCTTTACCCTTAACCATCATTTGAACTACCATAGCGAGAATTCCTGTCATGATTTGGCAATGAAGAGGATGGAATCTGAAATCTTCCACCCTGAAGATTGCATATTTCTTCTCTTCATCGTGTTCCACCACTGTAAGCTCTCCTCCTGTAAAATATTTTCTCCATATGTTTGGAGATTCCTTGACCATTCTGTCAAAGGAAATAAAATATTTCATAAAGAGTCTAATAATCAAAGAGAATTTACTGTGAAACCTTCCCATTTCCTGAAACTTCTTGTCGTCATAATTAAAAAGTCTTTGCATGACTACCAAGACAAGAGCTTCCAGTCCCAAAGGATAAAAAGTTGTTCCTCTTATCTCTTTGAATTTTATTGGATGACCAAGTTTTTCCATTGTCTCTTCTAATTTTTCTAACCCTTGTTTTCCTTCTTCTTTTAAAATGAACTCTGCGTGGGTTTTCATTCCCATTCCCTTTACTTCTCCTTTAAGCTTCATTAATTCATCTATTTCTTGTTTTGAAATTATTTGTTCCATAGATATTTAATTAAAATAATCTATTATTATTTTAGCAAAGATTTAAAAGAATAAAAAACCGAGAAAAAGATAAAGAGTGGCTTGTTATTGAGCTTTAAAAAGGTAAAAGTAGTGACCAGGTAGTCGGTCAGATTCTAAAATGAAAGCATTTTAAAAGAGTTATTTATTTAAAATTTTATAGTAAATCTTCTCATATTCTTCTACCATTTTCTTTACAGAAAAATTTTTTTCAATATGTTCTCGACAATCTCTGGGGTTTATTTTATCTATTTTTCTTACAGCTCTTTTTAAACCCTCGATTCCTTCTTTTGGTTTAACGATAAAACCAGTTTTCCCATTAATTACAAGTTCAGAAGTAGACCCTCTATCAAATCCAATAACTGGCGTCCCACAAGATTGAGCTTCGGCCATTACCAAAGCGAAGGGTTCTTCCCAATTAACGGTCATCAAAAATGCTTTTGCTTTTTGCATTAACTTTGCTACCTCATGTTTGCTTAAGGGCTGTTCAAAGGATACCGGCCCTATCCATTTGATTTTCTTTGATAGATGAGGTTTAACATCTCTTTCAAAAAATTCTGGATCTTCTACATTTCCTGCCAAAAGAAGGTTTAAACCAGTTTCTTTAGCTAATCTTATTGCCCACCTCACTCCTTTAGGATCCATAAAATTTCCCTTTTTGTCTTTGGCTTTGCTCAATCTTCCAATCCATAAAAGATAACCTTCTTTCTTAGAAGAGAATTTGTACAAACTTGTATCTATACCATCGTAGATTACTCTATAAATTTTTGTTTTTTTGGCTAGGTTTTTAGCTGCTTTTGAAATACAAATAAAATAAGAATCAGGGAATAGAGATAAAATATCATCTAATTCGGGTGTCATTTGGGCGTGAATAGTTGTCACAATCGGGGTTTTAATATTCTTTTCAACAAGTAAATTTGTGAATTCCGGATAATAATGATTATGAATAATATCGAAATCATTCCCAATCTTCTCAAGAATTTTTGCCATTTTAGCCAAAAAAGAGGTATGGGTATAAAAAGGATTCTCAAGAGAAGAAGACAACTCATAAAACCCCTTCTTAATTACTGGAATAA
>DAOUYT010000006.1 GCA_030665965.1 bacterium | reverse complement strand
TCAAAATCTCTTTCAATGCTTTTTCTTTCATTTACATCTGCTTTTATTTTTACTAATCCTGTTTCCAAATTTATCGGATGAAGCCCGACAGCAGCATAAATACCTTTTTCATAATTTTGGGCAAGTTCAACAACTTGTTTTGAAGTTTTCAAATTTGTTCCAGCATTAATAACCCAGACATTATTGTCCAGGCATTTTTTAATAATCTTATCTCTGTCTTTATTAAAAGCAGAAAAATTTAAATGGGCATGAGTGTCGATAAACATATTCTTATTCTATCTTTTCTAAAGAATAAAAAAAAGTGCCCCGTAGGGCGAGAATTTATAATTTGGAAGTTAAGCTTCTTCAACTAAATCGATTCTAGGGCGTTCGAAAAACTTCAGATTATAAGTTTTGCAAAACCCTGTTATTAAGCCCATATCGGTAGAACTGGGCTTATATAAGATAAATTGATTTATATTTGTTGAAACTCTCTTTTGAAAGAAAACCACAGCGTTTTCGAACCCATATAACACCCAATGTCTCCAATAGTCTTTTTCTTCTATTTCTACATCTTTTTCTCCTTCTTTCATCTTTTGCTCTTTTTTCTTTGCTTTTAAATAGTCTGAGAAATACATCCCTTTAAAAATATTTAAAAGCCTTGAAGCCTCTCCAGTTGTGAATATTAAGGGCTTTAACTTTATTTCTTTTTTATTCAATTCTTATCACATTATTTTGTTTTTAATTTTCTATATTTAGTGAGTTTACCCTATCACATCTCTTTTCAAAGTCAAGAGTAAAAAAATTAAAACATTATTTAGAATTTAATCGAGGAAAAAGGGATTCTTTTTTTTCTACGGCAAAAACACACTTTTTCTCATCAGATTTTAATCCTAATTGACATAAAATCTTATTGGAGGTTTCAGGTAAAAAGGATTCTAACATCTTAGCGATCTCAGAGATAGTGTATAACAAACATAAAACACAGATTTTCTGTTCTTTGCTTTCTTCCCAGACTCTCTTCTTTTCAATATATTGGTCGCAAAAAGCAATTAACTTCCAGATGGAATCCAAGGCTTTATCAAGTTTAAATTCATCAAAGGCTCTTTCATAATTTTTCCAAGTGGCATCGATTTGCTTTCCAATCTCAGTACTATGAACCTGACGAAGTTTTAAGGCTTCGGATTTAAAACCTAATGTCTCTCCAATAGTTATCACCCTTGATACCAAATTACCTATTCCTTTTGCCAAGTCTGCATTATATTTTTCTTTTAATTTCCCCCAAGATATATCCCCGTCTTTTCCAAAACAACAAGCCGACAGGAGTAAATAGCGAGTACCATCAACTCCAAATTTCTCAATTAACTCTTCAGGCCAAATAACATTTCCCAGAGACTTTGACATTTTTTGACCTTCAATAGTAAAGTACCCGTGAACAAATATTTGCTTAGGTAAAGCAATTTCCAAACCCAAGAGTACAGCCGGCCATATGGTAGCGTGAACCCTGGCAATATCCTTTGCCATTAAATGAACATCAGCTGGCCAAAATTCAGGTAGTTTTTTAGGATTACCCTCCCAACCAACACCAGTGAGATAATTTAAGAATGCTTCTATCCAAACATAGGTTGTAAGGTGAGGAGCAAAAGGCAAAGGAATACCCCATTTTACCTTCTTCCTGGAAATAGAAATATCTTTCAGGCCTCCTTTTAAAAATTCCAAAACTTCTTTCTTTTTATCTTCTGGTCTTATTAAAAGTTCGTCTTGTTTAATTTTTTTCCTAATCTCTTCCCCAAATTTAGAGAGTCTAAAAAGATAGCTTTCTTCTTCTATTATTTCTGGCTTTTTTTTATGGTCAGGGCATTTACCATTAACCAGATCGCTTTCAGTTTTATATTGTTCACAACCCAAACAATAAAGTCCTCTATAAACTCCTTTATAAATTAATCCTTTTTTATGTAATATCTCCAGGGCTTTTTTAACTGCTTCCTCATGATAAGAATCTGTAGTTCTTATAAAATTATCATAAGAAATATTCAATTTTTCCCAGCCCTTTTTAAATCTTCTAACATTATCATCGCATAATTGCTTTGGACTTTTACCAAGCTTTTCGGCTGCTTTCTCTATTTTACCACCATGTTCATCTGTACCTGTTAAAAAGAAAACTCTTTCTCCCTTTAGTCTATGATAGCGAGCCAGAACATCAGCTGCTATAGTAGTATAGGCATGGCCTAGGTGCATTCTATCATTTACGTAGTAAATAGGTGTTGTTATATAGAATTTTTTTACTTTACTATTCATAGATTAATAGCTTATCCTTTATTGATAATCACCACAAATTCTCCTTTTATTTTATCTTTTTTAATATTTTCAATCACCTTGTCAATATTCCCTCGATAAACTGTTTCGAATTTTTTTGTTAATTCACGACAAACAACAACCTTAGTATTTTGTATGTTGTATTTAGTATTTAGAGAATTTCTCAATTCCTCCAAAGTTTTTATTATTCTATAAGGGGATTCATAAAAAGTAACAGGATATTTTGAATTTATTAATTCTTCAAAAAACTTTTTTCTTTTTTTCTTTTTTGGAGGAAATCCTAAAAACAAAAATCTATCTGTTCCAAATCCAGAAATACTAAGAGCCGTAGTGACTGCTGAAGGACCTGGTATTGGTATAATTTTAACTTCATTACCCAACGAAACGATAATGTCTCTTACTAATTTATTTCCAGGATCAGAAATGCCAGGAGTGCCTGCGTCTGAAACCAAAGCTAAATCCTTTCCTTGTTTCAGCAACTCTATGATATAGTTTGTTTTTCTTAACTTACTATACTGGTGATAACTAATGAGTTGTTTTTTTATCTGATAATGATTCAGTAATTTTCTCGTTACCCTTGTGTCTTCACATAAAATCAAATCAACCTCTTTTAAGGTTTGAATGGCTCTGAAACTGATATCTTTAAGATTTCCAATGGGAGTGCTGATAATATAAAGGGTTGACATAATTTACAAATCCTTAAAGCAACTCAGCTTTTTCTTCCCTTCTTTTCTTTAATAAGTCTCTTAAGAATTCATAAATCATTCCTGTTAAGGGAATGGTCAGGATTGCTCCTAAAATTCCCCACAACCTGCCGCCAACCAATAAGGCTATTAAAACCAGGATGGCTGGCAGGCCCACCATTTTTTCGGTCAACAGCGGAGTTAATACGTTCCCCTCTATCTGCTGGATTAAAACAAAAGCGATTAACACAAGGAGGGCCTTTGACCAGGAATCCAAAGCAGCCAACATTACAATCAGTATTGTTGCAAAAATAGGGCCTAACACCGGAACAATATCCATTACCCCGCTAAACAAGCCTAAAACAAAAGCATAATTTATATTAAAGATTTCAAGCGTAAGGTAAGATACCAGCCCCACAAACACACTGCTTAAAACCCTGGTTCCAAACCAGGCAGCTGTTTTAGCCTGACATCTTTCCCATAAATCCAAGAAATAGGCTTCGTTTTTTTTAGGAACCAGAAGTTTAATCGTCTGCTCTACTTCTTTCTCTTCCATTGAGAAAAAAAAGGCTAGGGCAAAGATGGTGATCATAGAAAGAATCCCTCCAAAAATAGAAATGATGGCTCCAAAAATACTGGAGGAAATCCTCACCAGCCAATCCTGAAGGGCCTGGGTAAAAGTCTCGAAACTCTCAAAAGCCTCAATATCCAGGCTTCTTAAAGGAGGGGCTAACCTTTCAAAATATTGAGGAAAGAGCTGGGTGAAATCTTGAATCTCAAAAAGAAATACAGGAACGGTCCAATAAAGGAGAAAACTAAAAACAGCAAAAACAGCAACATAAACAACCAGGGTGGCTATAACCCTGGGTATTCGTATCTTCTGCAAAAGGTTGATTACCGGGTTAAACAAAATGGAGATTATGAAAGCAAAGAGAATCCAGATTAAAATATCCTTTATTAAAAAAAGTATGTAAATGCCGAGAAAGACAATGGCAATCTTTAAAATTGTTCCCCATGATATATCTAAAATTCTTTCATCTTCCATAATTTTTAAGTTTTGATTAATTATATCCTAAGAATCTTTTTAAACCTTTCTTTGTCTTTAAAAGAACCTATTATGGCTAGATTTAATTTTGAAGGTTGAAAAATATCTTTTGCTACTTTTAAAATATCAGTTGGGGTAACCTTGTCAATTTTGGCAAAGAGCTGCTCTGGGGTTAAAATCCTGTTTTCTAAAAGTTCCTGATTTGCATAAAAGGAAGCCTGAACATCGGAAGATTCCAATAAGAGCGCTGTCTTTCCTTTTATGTAATCTTTGACTTTTTTTAATTCATCAACCGGAACTTTTTTCTGAGAAATATCTTTGTATACCTCCAGGATAGCCAAGATTACCTTTTCTACCTTTCTATTATCCACCCCTGCCCGGGTAGCTAAATATCCGGTATCAGGATTTGCGGAAGAATCTGTATCAATATAATAGGCAGCTCCCATCTCCTCCCTTATTTTAATAAACAGTCTTGAGCTCATCATCCCGCCCAAAATCAGGGCTAATATCTTCTGGATGTATCTGTGGGGATGGAAAAGATTATATGCCCTAACCCCCAAATACAAATGGACCTGATCAGTGTTTCTTGATTGTAAAAGTAAATTAGGACTTGATTGCTGTTCAAACACTGGAGCTTTTTTAAATGGCTGAGATTGTTTTATCTTAGAAAAATATTTCTTTACCTGTCTTAAGGCTGAAGAATCAGTTATCCTTCCTGCTATGCAAACAATTGTATTTTGGGCTGTATATTGCTTTTTCATGTAATCAATTAACTTTTCCTGATTAATATTGTTTACGCTTTGTTTTGTTCCTGCAATATCCCAACCAGCTGGCTGGTCTCCGTATAAAAGTTCTGACCATAATACCTGGATATAGGATATGGGATGGTCATAACGCATATTAATCTCTTCAACAATCACTCCTTTTTCTTTTTCTATTTCTTTTTCTGGCAAAGTAGAATTCAAAAAAATATCAGAAACCCAATCTAAAGCAGTTTCAAAATAAGGAAAAGCTACCTTGGCAAAATATCCTGTATGTTCTTCAGAAGTAAAAGCATTGTAAATTCCACCTATTTTGTCCAAGGTTTCGCTGATAGCTATTGGTGAAGGTCTTTTTTTCGTTCCCTTAAAATACATGTGTTCTAAAAAATGAGAGATTCCATTAATCTCTTTTGTTTCGTACTTTGAACCTGTGCCAACCAATACCAAGACCGTCACTGCCTGGGTGTTTTTTTGAGGAATGGTTATCAGTCTGAGTTTGTTTTTAAAAGTAGTTTTTTTATACATTTTTTTTATGAGCTCTATTTTAATCTTCTAATCTCTCTTTTAAAACCTCAACTAAATCTTTAATTTTTACCCTTTCTTGCTTCATGGTATCGCGGTCACGGATGGTAACATCGTTTTCTTTTAAAGTTTCGAAATCAATAGTAATTGTATATAAGACTCCAATTTCATCTCCTCTACGATATCTTCTGCCAATGGAGCCCACTTCATCATACTGACAAACAAAATAGGGTTTTAATAATTGATAAACTTCTTTTGCTTTTTTTACTAATTCGGGCTTATTTCTAACCAAAGGCAAAACAGCTACCTTAACCGGAGTAATTTTCTTGTCCAGGTTCAACAAAATTTCAACTTCTTTGGCTGATTTTGTCGTCCTCGTTCTACCTCCTTTTATCTCTTGATAGGCATTACATAAAAAGGCAAGAAGGGTTCTTTCTACCCCAACTGAAGTTTCAACAACATGTGGGAAATATTTTTCTTTGCTCCCTTCATCAAAATATCTTAAATCCTTTCCTGAATGTTTTGAATGGTTTGATAAATCCCAATCTCCTCGATTATGGATTCCTTCAATTTCCCCCCAGCCAAAAGGAAAGCGGTATTCAATGTCCACCTGTCTTTTTGCATAATGAGCCCTTTCTTTGGCTGGAATTTCTTTAGCTCTCAAATTTTCTTTTTTAATCCCTAAATTCAAATGCCATTTTATCCTTTCTTTTTTCCATAACTCAAACCATTTATTAGCTTCTTTAGGATGACAGAACCACTGCATTTCCATTTGTTCAAACTCCCGGGTTCTGAAAATAAAATTTTTGGGATTAATTTCATTACGGAAAGCTTTACCAATCTGGGCAATACCAAAAGGTATTTTACATCTCATTGTTCTTACAATGTTCCCAAAATTCACATAGATTCCCTGGCATGTTTCTGGCCGCAAATAAGTAGTAGAGGCTTCTTCTTGTACTGGACCGACAAAAGTTCTCATCATTAAATTGAATTTTCTAGGTTTGGTTAATTCTCCCCCACATTCTGGACAACGGTCTTTTTTTATCTCGTCTTTTTTAAATCTTTTATGGCATTTTTTACATTCCCTCAGTGTATCGGCAAAACCAGCAGTTAAGTGTCCTGAAGCCTGCCAAACTTTGGGATTCATTAAAATTGCCGCATCTAACCCAATAATATTTTCATGATTTTTAATCATCCCTGACCACCAGACCTGTTTAAGGTTCCCTTTCATCTCAACCCCTAAAGGTCCGAAATCATAACCTGACCCAAAACCGCCATAAATTTCTGAAGACTGGAAGATAAACCCTCTCCTTTTGGCCAAAGATATAATTTTTGACATTAAGTCTGCCATAATTATCTGACAACCCCCATTTGATTAGTTATGGTTGGATCATCTGGCAGGGTTGTGTTTATTGCTGGCGCCAAAGCTTCAATCGTTGTTTCTGTCCAGCTGTCTTCTCCTGTTATTCTTGCCTCTCTAATAATTTCAGCGGTTTGATGTCTCTGATAACTGAAGGGAGTAAAAGCAACCTGGAAAGCAAGGGTTAAACCCTGTTTAGAAATACCCGTCCCTTTTTGCAAATCCCCCACTGACCAGACAATTTCTCTTGATTGGGAATCAAAGGTGAATCTTGAAATCTCTTGTTCAGGAAAAATCTCTCCGGTTAATTCTACGTTCTGTGGCAGGACAGCTTTTACTTTTGCATTTCTCACATCAGAATAATAATTTTTCACCTGCCACATTATGGTATAAGTGGTGGTATCTCCCACTGCTGGCGGAACAGGTCCTGAATTTCCAAAAACCTCATCCTGGAAATATCCTTTTTGAATTATTTCCATTTTTGAACTGATCCTGGTAATAAACTCTTCTTTTGCCTCTCCAATAAATATCTTATTCCTCAAGATAGAATTTTTAACATTTCCCAGATCATCCTTTAATTTTATCCAGAATTCAACCTTTCCTTCTTCTAAGGGAATCAAATATTGCAGTTTAGAAACCTTTCTCCAGTCAAAAACCACAGAACTGTCTCCTGCTTGATAATTGCCTAAATCTGATTTAATTGTCTCAAAATCAAAAGCTTCTCCCTCGAGATTGTTAACCATGAATAAATTATTTAAACTCTCCTCTCCTATGTTTTTAAAGTAGATTTCATAATGCAGCCATTCACCGGGCAGAGCCATGTGTTGGGGATTTCCGTTAATCTCCTGCCTGAGATAAAGGAAGGGTCTTACAATCTCCACCCCTTTGACAATTTCTTTTAATAAAATGAATTCATCTTGCTTCCAAACCCCTAATTTAGCCTTAAACACCCTGGCTTCTCCCACTTCTCCTGAGAGTTTGCCGGTAATCTCAATCCTTCCTCCTTCTGATTTATTTAAAACAGGGATATCCCATTCTGTCTTCTCAATAGATTTGGGAAGAGAGTTAATAAATTCAAAACTAAAAGGATACTCAATCTGACACCTCAGGTCGGTTAAAAGATAATCTGCATTGGAAAAGTAGTTTATTCTGAAAATAAAATCTTTACCTCCAGCTACCTTGGAAGGCAAGTCAAACTCAAGAGTCAGGGGAACTGATTTTATCTGGCTGGTAAAACTGGAAGAGGATTCATATTGGGCTTTTAAATCCTTTGGCTGATAGGTTAAGGAAACCCTGGCTATCTTTATTTCATCTTGCTTTCCCAATATTGTCATTTTGAAAGAAAAAGTCTTTTCCTCTCCAGGATAAATTGCCTCTCCCAACTTCTCTGGTCCCAGAACCTGTCTCTCAAATATTTCTCCTTCTTTAAAAGAGTATTCCGGCGGCTCAAAGATAAGTTCTGGATTATCCAGACGGAAGTTACCGTTGTTTTTATACCTGACAATATATTCCACTTCCTGGCCAAGAGTAATCTCAGAGAGGCCTAAAATCTCTAATCTTAATATCTCCTTTGAATAAATATTGCTCTGCCACCTCCAAATAAAACCAGCTATCCCGGCAACAAGGAGCAAAATAATTAAAAAACTAAAAAACTTGTTCATATGTTCAGTGTATCAAATTGACCGGTTCTCTCCAAAATAAAGGATAGATAGTCTTTTGATATCTGTTCTAATAATTTATAATGTTTATCTTCAATCTTTAATCGGGGCATAATGTTTTTATCCTTGTTTAAAATAATCCTCAATATCTTTACCGTATCAGGATCAATCTCTTTGCCAAAACCCTGTTTTGAAAAGCAAGACTGACAGATTACTCCTCCTTCCTTCTGGCTGAAATACAGTTTTTCCGGTCTTAACTTTTCCCGGCACACAGGACATTGGTAAAATTCAGGACCGTAACCTAAGACAGAGAGGAGATTCCAAAAAAAATAATGATAAATTAATTTTGGGTTTTTGATTCCCAGCTTACCGCTATTTAACTCTTCAAAAGCCTCTTTTAATAAATTCCAGATTCTCTCCTCTTTCTCCTGCCCCTGAATCAAACCATCTAAAACCTCTGAAATATTATATGCAATGGTTAATCTTTCCAAATCTTTTCTTAAATCTTTAAACCTCTCTATTAATATGGCGTCGGTAAGGGTTTTGTAGGCTTTACCCTGAATAAATTCAATTTCTGATAAATAAAAGGTTTCCATTCCCGACCTAAGCTTTGAAGATATCTTCCGTATGGCTTTTCCCAAAATCTCTAACTTCCCGAAATCTTTTGTGTAAACAATAAACAGCTGGTCAGCTTCTTTTCTATCAAGTTTTTTTAAAATAATTCCTTTAGTCCGGTAATGAACAAACATTTAAATCTCTATTTTTTTCTAAAAATCTCTCTCATCAATCTTAATCCCTGCCTTGCCTTTAGCTGTCCTTTTGCAGTAGGCCCATGGGCTTCTCTCCTTAATTCTTTTAACACCTTCCTTTCTTCTCCTTTTTTAATGAAATACCTTTTTCCCTTGAATCGCTTTTCAAAAAATTCACTTCTTTGCTTCTTTGTCATTCCACCAGTTTTTGTAAAAAGACTGGGGTCTTTAAATTTCCGCTTAAGCTCTCCCTTAGAAAGAGAACCCTTACCCTTCCAAATATCTGTGTTTTTCTTTACTTCAGTTCTTTTTTCTTCTCGACGGGAGGAAGGAACTTCAGGTTTTTTTCCTTTCTGGGTGAATTGTTGTTTTTTTTCGCTTAACAAAGACATAAAATTTAATTAAGATTCTAAATTTTCGACCTTTGAAATTTTCTTAATGGATAGTTGCAACTTTTCTCCCTCGATATTAACTTCTTTCTTTATTTTGAATTTTCCTCCTTTACCTGACTTTAAATCTTTTGCCCTTGTCCCTTTTATAATCTTCTCCTTGTTTTTTAACAAGAGCTCAGTTATGTGAGAACCTCCATTAAACTGGATTGATATGACATCTCTGGGAGTAAAGCCTGCTTCCTTTCTCATTTGCTGGAGGTTTCTGAGAATTTCTCTTAATATCCCTTCTTCTTTTAATTCAGGAGTGATTTTTGTATTTAATTTAAGGCTTTTGCCAAAGCTGATTTTTTTCACATTGACTTCTTTTTTAATCAAATCCAATAAATCTTTCTTATTCTTTAAATCGTAATCTGTGATTGTTAATTCGTTTAATGATTGACGAGTCTTAATCTTGGCTTTAGATCTTTCAGCTAAAGCTAAAGCTACTATCTTTCTGACTTTTTCCATTTTTTTATTCAAGTTTTTATTAATCAGTTTCTTATCTGCTTTCGGCCAATCATCCAGATGAACGCTTCTCACGTTTTTAGTTCCAATCTTTAAATCCTGAATATTTTTATAAACCTCTTCACTTAAAAAAGGAATGAAGGGAGCTGTTATCTTGCTTAAGGTTAATAACACAAAACCTAAAACCTCAGAAGCTTCCTTTAATTCTTTCTCTGTTTCTGGTTTCTGAAATCTTTTCCTTGACCTTCTGATATACCATAAAGAAAGGTTATTAATGACAAAGTTTTCAATTAAACGAGAAGCTGAGGTAATATCGTATTTGTTCAATAAACCCGTTACCTCTAAAATTAATTCATTTAATCTGGAAATAATCCATCTGTCTAGAATATTTTTACTCTTTGGTTTTTGCAATTTTGTTTTAAAACGGTCGCTGGCTATATAGATAGCAAAGAATGAAAAACAATTCCAGAAAGTCATGATAAACTTTTTCAGTTTTTCCTCAACATCTTTTTCTGAAAATAATTTCGGGTCGCCGGGTTGGCTAATAGTATAGAAATACCAGCGAACAGCGTCTATGCCGTATTTTTCAGCAACATACCAGGGATCCACCACGTTTCCCTTTGATTTGGACATCTTTTCTCCTTTTTCATCCAGAATATGTCCCAAAGAAATAACATTCTTATAACAGGGACCCTTATTGAGCAAGGTTGAAATGGCCAGCAGGGTATAAAACCAGCCCCGGGTCTGGTCTACTCCCTCTGAAATAAAGTCTGCTGGAAACTGCTTTTTTTGATTAATTAATTTTTTGTTTTCAAAAGGATAATGGTATTGGGCAAAAGGCATTGAACCTGCATCAAACCAGCAATCGATTACTTCTGGAACCCTTTCCATTAAATCCCCGCATTTTTCACAGTAAAATTTCACCTTATCAATGTAGGGCCGGTGAAAATCTAATTCTGCTTTATCGTTAAAAGGCATTAAGGTAAATTTTATTTTCCTCAATTCCCCTGTCTTTATCATCTTTTTCTGTAAAAACTCTCTCACCAATTCTTGCTGGGACAATCCTTTCATTGCTCCTTCCAACATCCACAAAGGATCTCCATGGCTGACAATTAAAATGGTTTTGTCTTTATATTTCTTATCAATATCCCTTATAAACCTGAGTGTCCTTTTTCTGCAATTCAGCCAGGTTTCCCCACCATCTGGTTTTCTATAAAACCTTTCCTTTGCATTGTTGAAATCGCTATAAAATTCATCTTTTGATTTTCCGTGATAAACTCCCAAATTCACGTCTCTAAGCCTTTTGTCAAACTTCACCTTAAGATGAAGTTCTTTATTAATAATTTCTGTGGTTTGTTTGGTCCTGAGATAATCTGAAGAAAAAATTAAATCAATATTAGTTTTTTTCAGCCTTGGTATTAAAGCCTTTATTTGGCTTTTTCCTTTCTTGGTCAATTCCACAGAAAGTTTTTGTGAATGGGGGTAAACTATTTTTTTTAGTTTGGTCTGGTGAATTGTTTCTCCATGCCGCAAAATAAAGTATCTGTTGCTGCTGTATTTTTGTTCTGAGAGATCTTTTTTGCTGCCAATCATTTCCAGGTTCCGACACCCCCTACACTCCCAGACAGGCAAAGGGGTTCCCCAATACCTTTCCCTGGAAAGGGCCCAGTCTTTTACCTCTCTCAGCCATTCTCCGAACCTGCCCTCTTTCAGGTAAGCTGGAACCCAGTTGATTCTTTTATTATTCCTAATCAAGTCTTTTCTAACTTTCCTCATCCTGATAAACCAGCTCTTTTTTGCATAATAAAGCAAGGGATTTTTACATCTCCAGCAAAAAGGATAATCATGTTCATATAATTCTTCTTTAAATAAAAGATTTCTTTGTTTTAAATCTTTAATTATTAAGGGGTCAGCGTCCTTGAAAAACATTCCTGCCCATTGTTTAACATCAAGGGTGAATCTTCCTTCTTTATTAATGGTCAATAAAATCGGAATTTCAGGAATCTTTTGAATTTTATGTTTTTTATTCTGGGATTTAACTGCCTCCATATCTTCCACCCCAAAAGCAGGGGCAATATGAACAAGACCTGTTCCTTCTTTTAAAGAAACAAAATCACCGGGAATTATCCTGTAAGCATTCTTGGAAACCTCATCTGTTGAAGGATAAAGACCCTCATATCTTAAATCAAGCAAATCCTTTCCTTTAAACTCTTCTGCAACCTCTCCTTTAACACCGCAAGCTGAAACCCTTTGTTTGGCTAATATTAAATATTCATTATTAATCTTTACCTTCACATAAGTAAAATCAGGATTTAAGGCAATAGCCACGTTTCCTGACAATGTCCAGGGGGTTGTTGTCCAAACCAATAAATAGGAATCTTTGAATTCTAAATTCCTTATTCTAAACTTAATGTAAATGGCAGGTTCTTTTATTTTCTTATAACCCTGAGCTACCTCATGAGTAGAAAGAGAAGTGCCGCATCTAGGGCAATAATGAACAACCTTAAAATCCCTGTACAGCAATCCTTTCTTATAAATCTCTTTTAAAATCCACCAGACAGATTCTATATAATCTGAATCATAGGTAATATAAGGATTGTCCATATCCAGCCAGAAACCAATTCTCTCTGTTAATTTCTCCCAATCCCCTTTGTATCTCCAGACAGAATCTTTACATTTTTTGTTGAATTTTGAAATCCTGTATTTCTCAATGTCTTTTTTTGATTTTAAACCCAATTTCTTTTCAACCTGCAGTTCAACGGGCAAACCATGGGTGTCCCAGCCTGCTTTTCTCACAACCCTAAAACCCTGCATTGTTTTGTATCGACAAACAATATCTTTAAAAACCCGGGTTAAGACGTGGTGAATCCCGGGCTTTCCATTGGCTGTTGGCGGACCCTCATAAAAAACAAAATTAGCCTTTTTCTTTCTTTTTTTCAGGCTCTTTTTAAATGTTTCATTTTCCTTCCAAAATTTCAGGATTTTATTTTCTAATTTTGGAAAATTAACCTTCATATATAATTTAGACTATCATTTTTATCGGGCCTTTTCAATAAAAACCCTTAAAATAAGGGGTTTTTATGTATAAAAGGAAGTCTTATAAAGCTTAAACCTACATCTTTTCTAAGACCTTAATCCCTAAGAGATTTAAACCGTTTTCAACGATTTGACAGGTTCCATGAACCAAAGCCAAACGGGCCATCTTTAATTCTTTGGTCTCTGCTTTTAACACAGGTAAAGATTCATAAAAAGCATTGAAGGTTTGGGTCAATTCAAAGAGAAAGTTAGAAATTAGATTTGGGCTGTAGCTTATTGCTGCTCGCTCAACCACTTCTGGAAACTGAGATAACAATTTCAATAATGTAATTTCCTTTTCTTCTTTCAACTCTATTTCTTTAAACTCCTGTTCTTTGATTTTTGACTTCCTTAAAACGCTACGAGCCCTGGCATAAGCGTACTGAAGATAGGGGCCAGAATTGCCCTCTAAAGAAATTGATTCATTAATATCAAAAAGCATAGCTGTCAATGGCCTTATTTTCAAGAATGAATATTTTACTGCTCCAACAGCTATTATTTCTGCCGAATCATCAGGAATATTGCTAAAATTTTCTTGAATCCTTTTTTTTACTTCATCTAAAAGCCATTGACCCTTTATAATATTCCCTTTTCTGGAACTCATTTTTCCTTGTTTAAGACTTACCCACCCAGAGACAAGATGGTATTCTTTTCCCTTGGTATAAGGAAAGACTTGAGTTAAAGCCTTAAAAACAACCTGAAAATATTCTTTTTGCTCTGGCCCGACATTATGAACAATTAAATCAGGCTTGTATTCCTTAAACTGCAGTCTTCCCAGCTCCATGTCTTTTGCTTCATAAGTAGGATTACCTTCAGAAGTTATGAAAACCCTGTCATGTAAGCCATATCTTGAACCAGGAAATATAACAGCTCCCTTGCTTTTAATAAAGGTTCCTTTTTTTAAAGCTTTTAAAACAATATCTTTTCCTGGTTGAGCAACTTCTCCTTCAAAATAGTATCTGTCAAAATGAGTGTAAACCCTTTTATATATGCTTTCAAAATAATCCAAACTCCACTTTCTTGTTTTCTGCCAGAGATCTTTAATTTCAGGATCTTTATCATATATTTGATTGTTGATTTTTAAAATTGCCTCCTTTGCCTTCTCATCCTCCTCATAAGCTTTATTACCAGCAACATAACACTTTCCTAGAAAATCAACTTTTTCGTTTATGGTTTTAAATTGATTAATTTTAACTTCTAAGTCCTTTATCTCTTTCATTGCCCACAAGCACTTGGCAATATGAAGACCAACATCTCCCTGATAGTTTGCTCTGATTATTTTAAAACCAGAAGCTTCCAAGATTCTTGCTATTGCTTCACCATTGGTAATGTTTCGTAAATGACCGATATGGAAGAGTTTGTGGGTGTTTGGATGAGCATATTCAACCATTACTGTTCTGCCTTTTCCAACATTACCTGAACCATAATGTTTCTTCTCTTTTAAAATCTTCTTGAGTTCGTCTGTAAAAACACTTCTTGAAATAAAAAAATTAATAAAACCAGGTTTGACAATTTCAACCTTCTCAAAGATTGGAGAATCTAAAACTTGAATTTTGAGTTTTATTAATCGTGCTGTCTCCATCGGGTCTTTCTTAGTTTTTTCAGCAATCCTCATTGCAAGGTTTGTCGTGTAATCTCCGTGAGACTTTATCTGGGGATGTTTAATGTCAATCTTGGAAAGGTCAAATTCGGGAAAAACCCCTTCTTTTTGAAGGTCTTTTATGACTTTCTTTATTGAATTTAATATTTCTTCTCTTAACATGAAAAGGCAACTTTAAATATTTTTTTCTAAAATCTCTTTAGCTCTTCCAGATTCAATCCTTTTTTCTCTGAGCATTTTATTGGCTACCCTTTCAATCATTTTTCCTTTTGCTCCAGCTTCCATAGCAATGTTCTTGGCATGCAACCTCATATGACCTGACTGAATTCCTTCTACAACCAAAGCTCTTAAGGCCCCCAGATTTTGAACCAAACCAACAGAAGCTATCACCTGAGCAAGTTCTTGAGCTGATTTAATCTTTAAAATCTTCAAGGAAATCTTGCTTATTGGATGAATCTTGATTATTCCCCCCAATATTCCAATTGTTATAGGAACCGTCATTTCACCGACTAAATCTCCCTGTTTATTCTTTCTCCAGCGAGCCAAAGGTAAATATCTTCCTGATTTGGCAGCAAAGCCATGGGCTCCTGCTTCAAGTGCCCGCCAGTCATTTCCAGTAGCCAAAGCCACTGCTCCCATTCCATTTAAAATTCCTTTGTTATTAGTAACAGCCCGATAGATATCGACATCAGCTATGGCTTGAGCCTTAACAATCCTCTGGATTACTTCTTTACCTGAAAAACCTTTCATTGTTAAAACTTTTTTTGTCACCATTGCTTTTACCTTCACCAATCTCTCTTCAGCTAAATTGGAAACTATTTTCAAAAGAGCTTCCCTTCCTACAATCTTTTCAATCAATGGCGCTGTTCCTTCAATTATTGTATTTACCGTATTAGCTCCCATAGCGTCTCTGGTATCTATCAATAAATGAATCCTTAAAACTGAACCTGTCTTTTGGCTTTTAAAAAGCTTCACCTCCAGACCCCTTACTCCTCCCCCTATTTTTACCAAATCAGGTTTCTGCTGATTGGCAATTTTTAAAATCTCTTTTTTGTTTTTTAAAATCCTTAGCTTTGCCCTTTTGGGATTTTTCAAATCAACGACATAAATCTGACCTATCATTAAATTTCCTAAATTCTCAGCTGATATGCCCCCTCTCTCCCTTGTCAATCTTGCACCATAACAAGCAGCAGCTACCACCGAAGACTCTTCAGTAACCATTGGCACAAGATATTCTTTTTTATTAATGAGAAAGTTTACAGCAATAGAATATGGAAGAGGAAAGGTACCAATAACGTTTTCAACCATTCTATCCCTTATTTCTGAATCAAAAATCCCTTTTTCAATTATTTTAACTTCTTTATCAGTTAAATCAGCAAAATCTTTAACTATTTCAATTTTTTTCTTTCTGGATAGTTTAAAAAATCCAGGAATCCTACTGCTTTTCTTTCTTTTCATATTTTAATAAAATGTATCCCTCAATCTTATTGAAGGCTTGTCAATTTAAGCTTATCTAATTTTTCTGTTAAAATCAAAGTATGAAAGAAATTACCAGAAATAAAAAAGCCTAGTTTGATCATAAAATCTTGAAAAAGTCCATTGCTGGAATTTCTTTGATTAGAAAACAAATAATTTGACAAATATTACTTTAGAAATTATCATAAAGTTGATGAGTCAAAAAACTTTAGAAAAAATAAATCGAGAAATTTCTAATCTCAAGGGAGAAATGAAAATCTTTCGTTCTCTTATTATTGGGCTTTTAGGTAAAGATCGAGAAGGAGAATATAGATCAGAATTTGTAAAAAAAATTTTAAGGCTCTCTAAAAAAAGAGCAGGTTTTACCTTTAAAAATGCTGAATCTTTCCTGAAACAAATCCAAAAAAGCTTATGATTCGAATAATCTATAGTAAGCACTTTTTAAGGGAAACTAAAAAATTCCCCACAAATATTCAGACAAAGCTCGCAGAACAATTAGAGCTCTTACAACAGAATCCTTTTCATTCCTTTTTACACACTAAATCTTTAACCGGTCGACTAGCCGGTTTTTATTCGTTTAGAATTACTCGGGATTGGCGGGTGATTTTTCAATTTAAGAAACCAGAGATTATAAAGTTAATTGGAATTGGTCATCGTAAAGATATTTATAAAGAAAAGTGAAAGAAATTACCAGAAATAAAAAAGCCTACTTTAATTATGAAATCCTGAAGAAATTTGAGGCAGGGATTTCTTTAATTGGCCAGGAGGTAAAATCAATAAAATCAGGAAGAATAAACTTGAGGAGAACTTATGTAATATTAAAAGACCAAGAGGTCTTCTTGGTGGGAGCCAATATCCCTCCTTACCAGCCCAAAAACGCCCCCCCTGATTATAATCCCAAGAGGTCAAGGAAGCTTTTGCTTAAAAAGCCTGAAATCAAGTATTTAATCGGCAAAACAAAGCAAAAAGGTTTGACAATTGTGCCTTTAAGGGTTTATACTATAAAAAGAAAAATAAAGTTAGAGTTTGCTCTGGCCAAAGGAAAGAAACAATTTGACAAGAGAGAAATAATCAAAAAAAGAGAAACAGAAAGGGATATAAGGAGAATAATAAAGGGAGAAAAACCTTAATGGCTTCAATCAAGAAAATATTGGGGGTGACATGTTTCGACAGAAATTTAACCAAGAAAGGCAGGTGGAGTATTCTCAAATCTCCTAAAACTTTGAGAAAAAAATAAGTGCCAACTTATTTCAAAAACCTGCATTAGCTTACGTCTAATGCCATCTGCCTTATTGATTCTCGATAAGTAAGGTCAGGTGTCATATATCGAGATAGATAGTTTTTAAAGACCTAGAAAAGCTATTGAAGAAAACAGGTCAAAAGCAGAGAAATTTTGTCCAATTTAAATTTTCTGTTATTCTTTAATTGGAATAAACTTGTAGAACTGCCTTGGTGATAATTTTTGGACGCGAGTTCATCCTCGCCACCTCCACAAAACCTTGATAAAAAAACCATTAGTCAACAATAGAATAAGGGCTCCTGAAATCAGATTAATTGACGATGCCGGAAAACAGGTAGGTATTGTTTCCTTGGAAAAAGCGCTCCAGATGGCTAGGGAGCGCAATTTAGATTTAATCCAGGTTACTGACAAGGCAGACCCTCCAGTCTGTAAAATAATGGATTACGGAAAATATCTTTACCGGCTCCAGAAAAAAGAAAAAAAAGTAAAAAAAAGTACCGGAATAAAGGGGATAAGGTTAAGATTCAACATATCTTCACACGATTTGGAAACAAGGGTTCTCCAGGCAGAAAAGTTTCTAAAAAAAGGAAATAAAGTAAAGGTGGAAATGGTTTTAAGGGGAAGAGAAAAAAGGCTTTCTAGGTTTGCAAAAGAGAAAGTAAGTCAATTTATCGAGGATTTAAGAAAGAGGATTCCGATAAAACCCGAGGGGGAATTAAAAAGAACTCCCAGGGGTTTCATAATAATTATTTCAAGCAGTAAAGAACAACAAACAACAAAAGACAATTAATTATTTCTAACCATGAAAACAAGAAAATCTGTTCTAAAACGCTTTAAATTCACTAAAACCGGCAAGGTCCTAAGAAGACAAACCGGTCTTGATCATTATCGAGCAAAAAAGTCAGGAAAGGTAAAAAGAAAAAAAAGAAAACTGGTAGAAGTATCGAAATCTGAGGCAAAAAAAATTAAAAAATTATTATATACTTAAAACTTATGGTTAGGGTAAAACGCGGCAAGACTGCTCACAAAAGAAGGAAACGGGTTTTGAAACAGACAAAAGGTTTTCTCTTGGGAAGGAAATCAAAATATCGCCTGGCAAAAGATGCCCTGTTTCATGCCTGGACCCACGCTTATCGGGACAGGAAAAAGAAAAAGAGGAGTTTTAGAGGTCTCTGGCAAATTCAGATTAATGCTGCCTGCAGAGAAAAAGGAATCTCTTATAGTAAATTCATTAATGGTTTAAAGAAAAATAAAATTGAAATTGACAGAAAGGTTTTATCAGAATTAGCTCGAAAACATCCAGAAATATTTGAAAAAATCGTAGAAAAGATAAAGAAATAAAAAGAGATGAAATCTTCTTTTTACTTTTCGCTATATTTCCTAAGAAAGTTATTCACTTTCTTTAATGTCTCTTTGGCGTTTTTATGGGTTAACTTAATTAAAGCTTCTTTAAAAGGCGTCCATTCAAAATCTTTGTGTTCCCGGGAGAGCTTTATCTCTCTTGTTTTTGTTTCAACTAAGAAAAATACCACTGTCTTAAAAATAGTTTTACCTTCTCTTTCATAAGAACCTCTCGCTTCGCTCGGAACCTTGATTTCTCCCTTCGGTCGAAAATAAGAACCTCTCGCTTCGCTCGGAACCTTGATTTCTCCCTTCGGTCGAAAATAAGAGTATTTTATTGTTTCTTTAAATCCTGGGATAAATTCTATGTCTTCAATTCCTGTTTCTTCTTTTATTTCTCTTTTTACTGTTTCTTCCATTTTCTCTCCTCTTTCAATATTCCCTTTTGGAAAATCCCAATGACCAGCTTGATAATGCAAAAGAAGGTAACTTATATTACCTTTTTCTTTTCGGAAAACTACAGCTCCTGCTGACCTTTCAATTGGCATACTATTTAAAATATTTTAATAATTTGTTTAAGGGTTGGCTATTGATAATATCCTTTTTTTCTGCCCAGCCCCGCCGGGCTTGAGCAACCCCAAGCTCAATATATCTCATCTGGTCTCTGTGATGAGAATCTGTATTAATGACCATTTTCACTCCTGCTTCTTTGCATCTTCTAATATTCTGGTCATTTAAATCCAATCTCAGAGGAAAAGAATTAATCTCCAGGATAGCCCCAAATTCTTTTGCCGCTCTTAATATCTTATCAAAATCAATCTGGTATTCTTCTCTCTTTTTTAATAATCTTCCCGTGGGATGAGAAATAATATCAATATTTGGATTCTTTATTGCCCTAATGATTCTTTCTGTCATTTTCTTTCTGGACATTTTAAAACTAGAATGAATCCCGGCAATGGCATAATCTAATTTTTTTAAAGCCTCGTCTGTAATATCAATTGAACCGTCATTTAAAATATTTGTCTCAGCTCCCTGTAATATTCTAAACTTTAAACCCTGCTTCTTAAATTTCTCATTCAACTTATCAATTTCCTTTCTTTGTAAACCCAGTTGTTTTTCATTTAAGCCGTGTTCAATTACTAAAAATTTTGTATGGTCTGAAATCCCTAAATAATCATAACCCATTTCCATTGCTTTTTTTGCCATCTCCAGGATTGAATGATGTCCTCCGTCCCATTTTGAATGACAATGCAGGTCACCCTTAATATCTTTTAATTCAATCAGTCTCGGCAACTTCCCTTTAAGAGCTGCTTCAATCTCTCCCTGGTCTTCCCTTAATTCAGGAGGAATCCACTGCATACCTAGGGCTTTATAAATCTGCTCTTCGGTTTTTCCGGCAATCATCTTTTGGCCCTTAAATAATCCATATTCATTCAGTTTCAATCTTTTACTAATGGCAATTTTTCTGGTAACAATATTGTGTTCTTTAGAACCTGTAAAATACTGAAGAGCTGCTCCATAACTTTTTTCAGGGACAACCCTCACATCTACATTAAAACCATCTTTCATTCTGACCGATGATTTGGTATGTCCTTTTCCCCAGACCTTGACGACTCCTGGTAAAGAAACAAAAAAATCCATTACTTTCTTTGGATTTTTAGAAGCTATTAAAAAATCAGCATCACCAATAGTTTCTTTCATTCTTCTGAGAGAACCCACGATAGTAATCTTTTTAATCTCTTTAAAATTTTTTAACTTTTCGTAAATCTCTTTTACTATCGGTAAAATCTCACCCAACAAAACCCTGCCCTTGCTTTTTTTTAAAAATTCAATTGCCTCAAGAATATTTTTTTCTGTTTTTTCGCCGAATCTAAATAAAGGGGCTATTTTATGGGATTTAGCTGCCTTTTCTAAATCCTTTAAATTCTTAATTCCCAGTTTCTGGTATAAAACCTTGATTCTCTTTGGTCCCAATCCTTCCACAGCAGTGAGCTCTTCTAATTTAAGGGGCGTCTTTTTCTTCAGTTTCTCATAATATTTTATTTTTCCGGTTTTAAGATATTCTACAATCCTTGAAGCAATAGCTTCTCCTACTCCGGGTATTTTCTTAAGCCCTTTTACTCCTTCTTTTTCATAGATTTCCCCAACGTCTTGCTCTAAATTCTCCAGAGTAACAGCTGCTCTCTGATAAGCATAGGGTTTAAAAGGAACCTCTTCCATTTCTAAATACTCTGCAATCAAATAGAATATTTTAGCAATTTCTAGATTCACCATATCTAATAAAGATTTTTAAATTAAAAAATATCCTCAATCCCAATTTACCCAACCATAGCCTAAAAAGGGTAAGGATATCTAGGAAAGACATGGTCTCGAGGAAGAATGTCTTTATAGATTAATAAAAGAAGACAGGTTGCCAGCATGGTAAAACTTCCCACTAATATGAAAATGATCTTAAAGCCGAAAAAAGCAGCGATGATTCCTCCAACAGCACCTGTGATTCCAACTCCAAATCCTAAAGAGGTACTCCTTACACTCCATTCATAGGCCTCCTTACCTTTATCAATATGTCTGGTAAAAATAGCTGACCAGGAAGGTATTACCATTGCCATACCAATAGCATGAAAAGCATGAAAAGCATAAATATGCCAGGGCTCAAAAGAAACCATAAAACCAAAAGGAACAAAACCTGTTAAAAAGGTACCGAAGACCATAAACAGGAAATCATCTTTTTCTCCATGGTTTTTATCAAGATACCTGCCGATTGGAATCTGCAAGGTGGATTTTACAATCCAGTATATTAAAGAAGCAAAACCAGCTATTTTTGCAGCTTGGGTAGCACTTCCACCCACAATATTTTGAACAATGAATATGGCAAAGATAGGACCCAAAAACCCCCAACCACTATTCAAAACAAAATCACTGACTATCAATGTCTTAATGATTCTATTAATGGGTTTTGACATATATTTATCAACCACTGATTATTTTTACTAATATTTCTCTTTTTCTGGGCCGGTTGTCAAAATCAATAAAAGCAATCTGCTGCCATGTCCCCAACACTAATCTTCCTTTTTCAATGGGAAGGGTTAAAAAAGGTCTTAATAAGGCTGAACGAATATGGGCATAACCATTGCAGTCTCCCCATTTTTTACAATGTTCGTAATCCTTTGACATTGGAGCAATCTTTTCCAGTATCCTTTTTAAGTCTTCAATCAAACCTGATTCATATTCAATGGTGGTTATGCCGCAGGTTGAACCAGGACAGGATATCGAACAAATCCCCTCTTTTATTTTAGATTTCTTTATAATATCAGAAACTTCTGGGGTTATATCAATGATATCTGTAAATCCTTTTGTGCTAACAGAAAATCTCATATTGGTTAATTATAACTTAATTATCCCTAAACCAAAAACCCGAGGAAAATCTCGGGATTCTGTTTAATAGGTTCTTTATGGAATCAACCAAAGTTTCCCCAGCATTTTTACTTAAGCCCTCTTCTTATTTGATTTTTTAATTCATTTAACACAGAGGGGGACAACTTTACTTTCTCATAAGGTGAATGAATATTATTCCATCTTTTATCGAAAAATCCTATATTTTCGAATATCCGTTTGTCTTTATATCTTGGAATAATATGAATATGGAGATGTCTTATCTGGTTTCCCAGAGAGGCATAATTGAATAAATCAGGTTTAAATAAATCATTTAACCTTGTTTTTAACTGTTTCATTATTTCTAAAAGCTCTTTTTTTTCCTCCTCATTACTATCAAAAAAATCAATCATATGCCGGTTTAGTTTAATCATACATCTTCCCAGATAACATTGGTAAGGGTGAATAAGGATTGTCCAGTATTTATATTTTTTAATTAACAAGTCCTTATTGTCTTTACAAAAAAAACATTTCATACTATAAATTGTTTCTGTTTACCAATTTCTTAATACTTTTGAAAATAAAGTTTTTTAGAAATATTGTTCCCAGTCGAAGAAAAATTACCACTCCCGCTAAAGCAAATAAAAGCTCAGCTGCTCTAATAATCATGGTAAAGGCAGTGGCAGTAGAAACCCCTAAGCCCAAAGAATTAAAAGAAAAAATCTGAATTACCTCATGAGAACCTAAAGCAGCTGGAATGGGAATCATTGCTGCCAAATAAGTAAAACCAAGAATAGATAAAACAGATAGAGCAGAGATGTTTTTCCCTAAAAACATTATTAAAAACCAGGTTCTCACATACATTACAGCTGCCCTGAGAAAAGAAATAGCAAAACTCCTCCACATTGATTTTTTTTCAAGTTTAAAAAAATCAAAAATTTCCTTTTCGGTTTGCAAGGGCTCTTTATCCAATCTGCCATTAAAAATCCTGCCAAATGTCTTTGTAATGCTTTCTCTTTTAAAAGTTTTGAAATAAAAAAGGAAAATTGCAATGACAAAAAGTAAAAGTACGCCTCCAAAAGCTATTCCTAAATTTTTTGGAGGGAGACCAATCTTATAAAGGAAAAATAAAAGCCCTAAAAAAATAACCACCAGATTGGCGGTCCATTCCAAAATCCTATCTATTATCACAGAAGACAAAGCCTTTGACCAGGAAATCTGTTCTTTTTCTTTTAAAGTATATGTTCGAAATATCTCTCCAACCCAAAGCAAAATTGGAGCTAAAAACATTACGGCAAAACCAGCCAGATAAACTTTAAACAGTTCCCAAAATGAAATTTTAACTTCTTGTCCTTTCAAAATTTCCTTCCATTTCCAGTTCCCTATCAACATCATCAATAATGTCAGAATAAAAATTACTATTCCCTGCCAACCAGTAAAAACCAAAAATGCATTTTTAATATCCTGCCATCCGACAAAATTAATAATCCAAATAAAAAGCCCGATACCAATAAAAAGAGAGAGGAAAAAAAGTAAAAACTTCTTCATATACATTTAATTATAACTCAACCTTTTCCATATAACAAAATCCCTTAAAATTAAGGGATTTTATTATCCTTTATATCTTAATTATCTACTGTATCTATCAATAATTAAAGCCCGTATAACTCTTGAACTCCCGTAATATCTGGTTGATCAAGACTCCTTACATCTTGTCAAATCACTTAAAAACAGACCTAAAAACCTATTTCAGGAAATTAATTTTACTCCTTCAACTCCAATTTTAGCTTGAAAAGATTTAAATCCTTTTCTCTCAAAAACCTCTATTAAATCAGTTATTCTTTTTTGATTTTTCGCCAAAACCACACAACAACCCCCACCCCATCCT
>DAOUYT010000019.1 GCA_030665965.1 bacterium | reverse complement strand
ACACCGAGCGTTCCTTCAACCTCTAACGCCCTCTAGTTTGGCAGTTTCTAACGCCCTCCTTAAGTTAAGCTCAAGGTATTTAACGTTAGACTTACCAAACCGCCTACGGACCCTTTACGCCCAATAAATCCGGATAACGCTTGGGGATTCTGTATTACCGCGGCTGCTGGCACAGAATTTGCATCCCCTTATTCTTGGAGTACCGTCACCTAAAAGGTTCTTCCTCCATAAAAGCAGTTTACAACCCGAAGGCCTTCTTCCTGCACGCGGCGTCGCTGGTTCAGGGTTTCCCCCATTGACCAATATTCTCGACTGCTGCCTCCCGTAGGAGTATGGCCCGTGTCTCAGTGCCATTGTTGGCGGTCAAGCTCTCACCCCGCCTACCCGTCATAGCCTTGGTAGGCCATTACCCTACCAACTAGCTGATAAGCCGCAGGTCATTCGTTGAGCGGTTTTTTGCAAAACCCTTTACTGGTAGAAGATTGTTCAACTACCAGACCATCAGAGATTAGCCCAGATTTCTCTGGGTTGTCTCTGTCTCAACGGTATGTTACCCACGTGTTACTAACCCGTTTGCCACTAGTCATCTAAAAGATGACCCGTTCGACTTGCATGCCTTATCCACGCCGCCAGCGTTCATCCTGGACCAGGATCAAATCCTCAGAATAAAAAGAATTTACAGGACAACTCTAAAAAACCGATATTGAATTTTAACGTACATCATACTGCGCTTCTATTTTACTCGCTCAAAAGAATCCTGTCAATATGTTATTTAAAACAAGAAAGGTCAAAACCTTTCTCGGTTATAAGCCGGAGAGAGGAATTGAACCCCCAACCTATGGTTTACAAAACCATTGCTCTGCCATTGAGCTACTCCGGCTTGATTTATTCCTTGGTGGATTTCTGTATCTCTTCCCAGTAATTATCATTCTCTCTCATCTTCTTTCTGTGTCTCTTCTCCCTTAGTTTTTTAATCCAGTAAAAGGTTTTTTTGTCGGTCTTTAAAGATAGAATTCTGATTTTTGTCAAAATCTTTTGCAAAAATATATTGTAAGAAAAGTCCCTTAAAGGATTGTTTCTTTTAATCCTGTTTTTCAATCTCAAAACCAGAGGCTCTTTTTCTTTTTCAACAATATCTTCTGGTAAAGTAATCAAAAGAGGAATCTTCCGGAATATTATCGTCCCCAGGCCAACCGTGCTGCCAAATAAAATAATCTGAGCAATTATTTCATAGTTCATATTTAATAAACCTTTTAACAATGATATTCTCGCCAAACTTTGTAATGTATTCTTCAATTAAATCCTTGATTGTTCTTGTCTGGTCCTTTATCCAGGGCTGTTTGAGAAGGGGTGTCTCTTCATCTGAAAAAGAAGCAATCTGGAGACATAATTCATGGGCTAATTTCTTAAAATCTTCTGAACGGGCAACAAAATCTGACTCACAGTTAAGTTCAATCATAACTCCCATCTTGCTGCCGTTATGGATATAGCTGTCAATCATTCCTTCTCTTGTTTCTCTTTCAGCTCTATTTCGAGCAAAGTCCTGGCCCATTTTTCTCAAAGCCTCTCTGGCTTTCTCTATATCCCCTCCTGTTTTTTTCAGGGCTTTTTTACATTCTGTTATAGAAACCCCTGTTCTGTTGCGCAGTTGTTTAACTTGATTAATGTCTGGCATAATTTAGATAACAATGTTATTTTTCTGTTTCCTTTTCTTTTTCTTTTTCTTTTTCCTTATTGGCCTTTTCTTTCGCTTTCAATATCACCTCTTTCACTTTTTCCAATATATATTTCACTGAACCTAAAGCATCGTCATTAGCTGGTATGGGATAATCAGCTAAGGTGGGATCTGTATCTGTATCTGAAATCCCTATGACCTTTATATTTTTTTCTCTTGTTTCTTTTACTGCCAAGGCATCTTTTTTCATGCTCAAAACAAAAACAGCGTCTGGCAATCTCTCTAAATTCCTTATTCCCCCAAACTTTCTTTCAAATTTTTTCAATTCATGGTCAATTTCAGCCCTCTCTTTCTTTGTGTATTTATCCAGCTCACCCTTGGCTTTTTTCTCTTCCAAGTCCTTAAAATGACCAACCCTTTTTCTTATTACTTCAAAGTTGGTAAAGGTTCCCCCCAACCACCTCTCACTAACATAGGGAAGGCCACACTCTATGGCAAAGCCTTTCACCAAATCTTTAGACTGGATTTTTGTCCCCACCACCAGCAACACCTTATTTTCCTTGATTAGCTCTTGTATAAATTCCAATGCCTCCTTAAACTTCTCCTTTGTTTTCTCTAAGTCAATAATGTGAACGCTGTTTCTAATCCCATACAAATAAGGTTTCATTTTGGGATGGAATTTTGAGCTCTTATGACCGAAATGCAGACCAACCTTGGCCATTTCTTCTGTATCAATATTAAAATCAATTTTCTCTGTGTCTTTTTCTTTCATAATAAAAATATTTCCTTGAGATAATCTTGAAACTTTTTTCATTATAAACTAATTTTAAATATATCATCTTGGTATATTTTTGCAAGTATTAAAACCTCAATTCAGACCAGAAAATACAAATAAAAGATTGATTTTTAATAAGAATCTGCTAATATTAATTATTAATTCAGACAAAAATATGAAAAAAGATATCCATCCAAAATACTACCAAAAGACCAGGGTAAAATGCGCTTGCGGAAATAGTTTTACCTTGGGCTCCACCCAGGAGTTTATTAAAACAGAAATCTGTTCAAAATGCCATCCTTTTTATACTGGAAAAGAAAGGGCTCTTGATACCGTGGGTCAGGTTCAGAAATTTAGAAAAAGATTGGAAAAGAAAAAGCAGATTAAAAATGCAAGAAAAAGCAGGAAATAAAAAAAAGGAAGGGGTCATTATTGAAATCAGGGCAGGAACAGGCGGAGAAGAGGCCGCCTTGTTTGCTTTGGATTTATTTAAAATGTACTCAAGATATGCCCAGGACCAGGGCTGGAAACAGAAAATTTTAGATTCCCATCTTACCGACCTTAGGGGTTACAAACAGGTGGTGTTTGAATTAAAGGGTGAAGGTGTGTTTTCAAAGCTCAAATATGAAGGCGGTGTCCATCGGGTTCAAAGGATTCCCAAAACAGAAAAGTCAGGAAGAATCCATACCTCAACAGCTTCTGTAGCTGTTTTGCTGAAACCGGAAAAAACCAAGATAAATATAAGGACTGAAGATTTAAAGATTGATTTTTATCGGGCTTCAGGACCAGGAGGACAATACGTGAACAAAAGGGAAACGGCTGTAAGAATCACCCATCTGCCCACAGGACTTGTTACCACCTCCCAGACTGAAAGGAATCAGCTGCAGAATAAACTAAACGCAATGGCGATTTTAGAAGCCAAGATTTCAGAAAAACAAGAACTTGAACAAATGGAGAAGTTCGGTAAAAAAAGAAAATCCCAGATTGGCTGGGCAAAAAGAGTAGAAAAGATAAGAACATATAATTTTCCCCAAAACAGAATAACCGACCACCGCATTAAAAAAAGCTGGTACAATATTGAAAAGATTATGGCGGGAAGATTAGATCCAATTATTAAAGCCTTTAAAAAGTTAAAGAAATAAACAACCTTATCTCAAACCGACTGCTTCCTGACATGCAAAGGACATGGAGCCAGAATCAATAAAGGTCTGGTGGCACCTGGCAAGATAAAGTACGTTCTTTGCATACCAAGAGCACCAATAATCATTTTTAGGATAACCGCAAAAATAACTCTGAACTGCCTTGTTTTCTGTACCGTACCTGTCCAAACCACTCTTTAAATAGAGAGAGGCAGCTAAGGAAGCATCCCTGATGTCCCAAGGATCAGCTGCAGTTCCAGTAATCTGTTCCACTCCTTTTTTAAACCCGTATTTGGGATGAGCCCAGGTACTGGGAATAAACTGAGCAGGACCCATTGCTCCTCCCCAACCAAAACTCATGGGACAGGAAACCAAGGTCTGATAAGGATCAAGGGCCAGTCCCTTGGTCTTATTTAAATCCTCAATGATTTGTAAAAAATAAGGCACATCTCTTGTGGGATTCATTACCCGGGAAATTGATCTTCCGTTGGAAGCTACTACTCCCTCCCCTGTTGAGGGATTTTTAAGATAACACTGACCAACATTTTTTCCAATACTGGATTCCTGGCTCAAAACTCCAAGCAAAAGAGCAGCTCGAATTCCTGTGTGAGAAGCAGCGTATTTGGCCACATTCAGGGCTTCCTCATAAGTAACAACCCTTCTGACGCCAATCAACTCATAAATCTTTGCTCTAATTTCAGAGGCTTTTTTTTCAGCTGTTTCTTTTTTATTGAGATATTCCTGATATTCAACCTCGGTCAGCTTTAAGAAATAATCTGTTTGTTTTTTAGTGGTTTCGCTCTTTTGCTTCTGGAGTGTTTTTAACTTAACCACCCTTTCCAAATCTGTCTTTTCTTCGTCTAATAAATTCTTTTGGGTTTCCAGATTTAACTTCAGGCTTTTAATTTCTTTTAAAAACTCCTGGCTTTTTGAATTTAAGGTTTCCAAAGCAATTAAATTATTAAAAAAATCAGAAAAATCATTTTCTGAAAGTAAAATCTCAACAAGAGATTTTTGGTCCTCCTCATAAATGTTTCTCAATATCCCCACCAGTTTTTCCTCGACATCTCCAATGTTTAAAGAGGTTTTCTCAATTGAAGATTCTGTATCTCCAATTTGGATAGTCAAATCCTTGACCACCAGATTACTCTGGTAAATTTGAAGGTTTAATTTCTCAATCTCTCTTCTCAGAATATATATTTTATTTTGAAGGGTTTCTTTTTCCTGTTTGGTTTTTGTAATATCCTTTTCATATTGAGCAATCTGCTCTTCTAATTCTTTTAACTCTTCTTCCAGGGCCTGACGTTCTTGAAGGGAATCTATTGCCAAACCATGGAAATTTGGAAAAACAAAAGCTAACACTAATAAAAAACCTATAAGTCTTTTAATAAATTTTAAACTAATCATTCTTGTTAACTTATAATAAGGATTAATTTGCCAAATACTAACTGCTTTTTTTTCCTTTCTCTTTTTTTTCTCCTGTTTCTCCAGGCTTCTCTGGCTTCTCTGGCTTCTCTGGCTTCTCTTCCGCTGGCTTCTCTTCTGCTGGCTTTTCTTCTGGTTTTTCCTCTTCTGGTTTTTTCACCTCTTCCTCAACTTTCTCAGGAGCAGAAACAGCAATGACAATTTCTCCAAGTTCCTTTAACACCTTAACGCCTGGTGGGAGCTGGAGATCACCAACTGAGATATGATCTTCAAAGCTTTTCAGATTCTCTACGTTAACCTTAATATTTTTGGGGAGATCTTGGGGAAGAGCTTTAATCTCAATCTCAGAAATATTCTTAACCAAAGTACCACCAATATTCTTGACTGCCGGAGCCTCTCCCTCAATAACTATGGGAACCGTTACCTCAACCTCTTCTTTAAGTGGAGGCTGATATAAATCAACATGAATTGGTTTTTCTGTTAAAGGATTAGATTGAATGTCATAGATTAACACTAAAAACTTCTCTTTCTGACCTTCAATATTAAGGGAAACCAAAGAACTTTCCCCTGCTTCTTTGTATACTTTCTCAAATTCCTTTAAATCTAACTCTAAATTTAAATTCTTGATTTTGGGACCGTATAAGATGGCGGGAATAAGCTCTTTTTCCTTAAGACCTTTTTTAACATCCTTGCGGATTTTAGCTGAAAGAGAATACATGGTTTTTCAAAATATAAGAATTAATGATTATATGACTATTTTCCTTTTTCATAAATGTTTAAAGCCTCCTCAACATTTTTACCCTCCACATTTATTGCATATATTGCGTTACACATGGCCACTGCTTGTTTAAGGCTTTTTTGATGAATATTTCTTCCTGTTGCGCTGCCTGCTATACCAATCTCAATCTGGTCATATAGTCTTTGCAAAAAGGCCTTAACATCCACTGAAGAACCACCTGCACAAACAACCTTTGTTCTACCTGCTGCCAGCACTGCTTCTTTTAATGCCTCTGTTACGTATTTCCCCTCTTTTTGGGGAGGATTAATCTTAACAAAATCAGTCCCAAGACAAGCTGCCACTCCTGTTGCTCCTGCAATTAAATGAGCATCTTTTTCATCTTTGACTGCCTTGCCTCTGGGATATATCCAAAGAACAGTTAAAAGACCGTTTTTATGAGCTTCATATACCATTCTCGAAGCTTCCCTTAACATTTCTGCTTCATATTCACTGCCAAGATAAACAGTATAACCTACCCCTAATATCTTTAAACCGGAAATCTCCTTAAATTCAATGACTTCTTCAATGTCTGTAATCTTACCATTAAGGGGGTCTCTCTGCTCTGTCTTAATAAGATTTGTTTTTGAATTAAGCTTTATCAAATATTGAATGTTTTTATAATCAGCGCCGTACTCAGCAATAAGCCCGCGCTGGGTGGCAAACACGCCAATCCTGGCATTGCTTGCGACACGAAAAAGATGTTCAGGAGAAGCATCGTCAATATGGATTCCTTTTCCATAAAAATCATTATTAAGGTGCTCTATTTTCTGGTCTCCGGCAAAGAGCATCAATCTTCCAGAGTTCCGGGTCATATCCAGATAATTTTTAACATACCTTGACCGTATCTTTTTGGGAACGTCTGAGGGAACAATAACATCTTTTTCTTTTATTTTAAAGTTCTTGGTTTTTTCCATAGTTTTTTATTTGTTATTAATATTTATTGTTTTAATGTTTTTTCCAAGGTTTCAATAAGGTCTTTATTTCCAACATAGGTGGGAGTCCTCTGTTGTAAAGATTTATATTCTCTATCCAATATAGACTTTTTCCCGTTGGAGGAACGACCGCCAGCCTGTTCAACAATAAAAGAAATGGGGTTTGACTCTGAAACCAATCTAAGCTTGCCTTCTGGTTTATTTACCAATGATGGATAGGCAAAGATGCCACCGTAATGCAGGATTTGATTGAAATCACCAACAAAAGAACCGCCGTATCTCAATTTATAACCTTTTTCTTCCACTCCTTCAACAAATTCTTTAAATCCACTAGACCAATCCTTTCTTAACCCACCTACACTATACAGTTTTCCTTTTGTAGGAAGTTTTATATTCTCCCTTATTAAAATAAACCCTTCATTGGTGAGCAAGAATTCATGAACACCTTTTTTGGTTGCATAAACCAGGGTATCCAAGGGACCGTACAGCATATATAGAGCTGCTTTCTGATTCCTTCCTGGTGCAGGAAAGTCTTTCTTATATATTCCGATTATCGTACCAACCAGATTATTGCTTTCTATGTTTGAAGAACCATCCAAAGGATCAAGACTTATATTAAAAATTCCATTCTTGCTCATCTTGACAATATCAGCCTCTTCTTCAGAAACCAGCGTCTTTACCAAACCTGTTTTTTTGAGTTCTTCTATTATAAATTGATTTGCCCACTCATCCACAACCAACTGAATCTCTCCAAACATATTCTTCATGGTTGTCTTGCCTCTTCTGTAAGGAAGTTCTCTTCTTATCAACTCACACATCTTACTTATTTCAAAAATCAAAGAGGCTAATTTTTTATCTAAATTTTTTAACAAATGTTCTTTTAGCAACATAATGTTTTTGAAGGTTATTTTTTTGACCTTTTTCTTTTTTTAGCAAGAGCAATTGTTGTCTTAATCACTGTGTCTGGATTCAATGATATTGCTTCAATCCCCTCTTTCAATAAGAACTCTGCAAACTCGGGAAAATAACTTGGAGCCTCACCGCAGATTCCCACATACTTTTTTCTTTTCCTACACTCTCTAATTACCTCTGCTATCATCTTTTTTACAGCTTCATTTCTTTCATCAGCAATATGGGCTATTTCAGCACTGTCCCTGTCTATTCCCAGGGTTAATTGGGTGAGGTCATTTGAACCAATACTCATTCCATCAAATATCTCTAAGAATTCTTTGGCCAGGATTACATTAGAAGGAATCTCACACATAACAATGACTTTCAAGTTATCCCTGCTTTTCTTCAATCCATTCTTGGCCATTAAATCCAATACTTTTTTCCCTTCCTGGACTGTCCGGCAGAAAGGAACCATTACCCAGATGTTT
>DAOUYT010000033.1 GCA_030665965.1 bacterium | reverse complement strand
AGGAATCTTAAAAAGTATTATAAGCGTTCAAGCAACCTTGTCAAGACCTCTTAAGTTTTAAAGAGAGGATTCTTAAGCTTCTTTTAAAAGGTAGGTGATGGCAATAGCCAGGGCATCAGCTGCATCGTCTGGTTTTGGGATTTCTTTTAGCTTAAGCATCTCTTTTACTTTTTCCTGAACCTCTTTTTTGTCTGCCCGTCCGTTCCCGGTGACCGCCAGTTTTACCTGGAGAGGGGAGAATTCGTAAACAGGAAGATTCTTTTTTGCAGCTGTCAAAAGAATTGCTCCCTTTGCCTGAGAAACAGGAATGGCTGTCTTTAAATTTTTAAAAAAATAAACGTTTTCTATTGCTAAAATATCTGGTTGATATTTTTTAATTATTTTAGAGAGCCTGTTATTTATTTCTTTTAAACGTTTTCCTGCGTTTGGGTTGGGTTTGGTATAGATTACATTATAATCTATACACTTTAAAAACCTTGATTTTTTTATAATCCCATAACCTGTTCTGGCTGTTCCAGGATCAATACCCAGAATAATCATAATTTAAAATTAGAATAAATATCTTGAACATTGTCATTTTCATCTAAAGCATCAAAAAGTTTTACACAAGAAGCTCTGTCTTTTTCTGTTAGGTTAAGTGTTTCTTTTGGTTTCCAGTCTAAGGTGCTTGATTCGATTTTAATGCCCTTTTGTTCTAAAATCTTTTTTGTTTTTTCTAAATCCTCAACATTGATATAGATATCCAGATTGTCATTGTCCCACTGGACGTCTTCAGCCCCAGATTCAATTACTTGTAATTCTAATTTTTCTTTATCTTGCAGGTCTTCGGTTTGTTTTTTAAGGTTTACGGTTATACATCCTTTTCTTTCAAACATCCATCTTACTGCCCCTTCTCCAACCAATTTCCCGTTATGCTGGTTTAATGTTTTTTTGACATCTCCCAGGGCCCGGTTTTTATTATCAGTGATTCCTTCAATAAGAAGGGCAGTTCCGCCTGGACCGTAAGCCTCAAAAAGAAATTCTTCCAGTTTTCCTCCTGTCAATTCACCGCTTCCTCTCTTTATTGCCCGCTCAATATTACTGTTGGGCATCTTATAATAACGGGCTGTTTCAATAGCCATTCGTAGTTTGGCATTAATATCAGGATTGGAACCTCCTTCTTTTACTGCAACTGAAATTAACCTAGCCATTTTAGAAAAAATCTGACCTCTCTTTTTAGCGCTAAGTTCTTTTTTGTGTTTTACTGTTTTGGCATGCGAGTGTCCTGACATAATATTTGAGTATAAGTTATTTTTCTTTAAAAATCAATCTTGAATTATTGTTGCTGTTTTTTGATTTTCTTTTTAAGAATCAGGATTATTATTCCCGAGAACACAGCAATAAATAAGGCAGTAAAAAAGATACCTGAAGACTTAAAGATGTTTTTAGTAAAGGAAGGGATTGTGGCGGTTAATTCTTGTTTGACTTGTTCAATGTCTTGTTTTGATTTTTCAAAGGTTTTATCTTGAGATTGGTCTTGTTCTTTATCTTCTAAAATTTCAGAAGTTGGTATAATATTTTCACTTCCCGGAGTAAGTGTATTACCCCAAACCCATGTAGAATCTGTGAGATTAAAGGATTGTCCCCGAGGAGCTTTTTCATAAACCACGCTATTTATTA
>DAOUYT010000018.1 GCA_030665965.1 bacterium | reverse complement strand
TACAAATTTCTCCTGGAGTTTATAATAAGCCTCCCAGAAAAGAGAAAAATCAAGATCCTGGGGCGGACAGACCTCACAAACCTTCTGAACATCTCCTGTCCAGAATCCCAGACCAAAAACCCCCAAAATTACAACAGCTAAGAATATTAAATTTATTTTTATTTTATTTTGAAAAAACATCCCAATAATATTCTTTTTATCAAATTTTAAATCAAAAGTCTATTCTGGTTTGTCAATATAAATAGCTAGTCTTATATATATAAAAGTGGGTCCACTAGGATTCGAACCTAGATTAATAGCTTAAAAGGCTACTACTCTACCATTGAGTTATGGACCCTATATAATAATATTTTACTACTTTAAAGCTAAAAATCAACTAATAAACAGTTGATTTTAATCAAAACTAATGTAGTGAAATTTTATTACATTCCTTCTCTTTTCAATTCCTTCAGTAATTCTTTTTGCTTTTTGGTAAGTCCTCTTGGAGTCTTTATGATTAATTCAATATAAAGATTTCCCCTTCCCCGGCCTGAAAAGTGAGGAATTCCTTTTTTGGAAATCCGCAATATCTTGCCTGACTCAGTACCTGCTGGAACCTTTAATAGAATCTTCTTTCCTTCCAAGACAGGTATCTCTATTTCATCACCCAAGGCTGCCTGAGAAAAAGAAATGGGTAATACGGTATATAAATCATCCCCTGTTCTCTGAAAAATCGGGTGTTTCTTTATTAAAATCCTGATGTATAAATCTCCTGGCTTTCCTCCTTTCCTGCCAGCACTTCCCCTTGCTTCAACCTTAATTATCTGGTTGGTATCTACTCCAGCTGGTATGAAAACATTAATCTTTTCCCTGCCCTTGATCCTTCCCTCTCCATGGCAGACATTACAGGGTTTTTCAGGTTTGTATCCTTCCCCCCCGCATTCAGGACACACAATGTATTTGGTAAATGTGCCCAAAAATGTCTTTTTAATCTGCTGGACCTGACCTGTGCCCCGACATGAGAAACATTCCCTGGTTCTGGTGCCAGGTTCAGCTCCCTTTCCCTGACATCTGGGACATACGTTCATTTTCTCCAACACTATTGTCTTTTCTTTTCCTTCCAATACATCTTCCAATGAAACCTCCATCTCGATTTTAATATCCTTTCCTTTTTTAAAATCTCTTCTTTTACCAGAAGTACCATAACCGAATATCTCTTTTAACATCTCTTCCAAATCGTCAAAACCAAATTCAAGGTTGATGTCCGGCCTTCCCCACCCCCATTGAAAATCAAATCCTGGATGGGTACCCGTTCTTTCAAACACATTCCCAAAATTATCGTACTGGGCTCTTTTTTCCTTATCTGAAAGAATCTGATAGGCTTCATTTATCTCTTTGAATCTTTTCTCGTCTCCTCCGTCCTTGTCTGGATGATATTTGTGAGCCAGCTTGTAATAAGCTTTCTTTATCTCTTGTGGAGTAGCTTTTTTAGAAACACCTAAGATTTTATAATAGTCTCTCATGTTTATTTCTCTTTATATTCCCCTTCTTCGGTTTTGGGTTGTTTTGGGGTTTCAGATTTCTTTTCTTCAGCTGCTTTCTTGTACATTTCAGCTCCAATCTTTTGAATTGCCTGAGATAATTCAGAAGTCTTGTTTTTAATATCCTGTATATTATCACCTTCCTTTACTTTTTTCAAACCCTCAATCTTTTCTTCAATTTCCTTTTTGGTGTCTGAAGAAACCTTGTCTCCCAGTTCTCTCAAGGTCTTCTCTGAAGTATAAATCAGGTTGTCAGCCAGATTCTTTGCCTCAATGAATTCTCTTTTGTTTTTGTCTTCTTCAGCATGCAGTTCAGCTTCTTTTTTCATCTTTTCTATCTCTTGTTTTGACAGACCGATGGAACCCTCAATCCTGATTGACTGAGAGCTAGCAGTAGCTTTGTCTTTTGCTGTTACTGACAAAATTCCATTGGCATCAATGTCAAATATAACCTCTATCTGGGGAAGTCCTCTGGAAGCAGGAGGAATCCCGCTTAACACAAATTTACCCAGGGACCTGTTATCAGCTGCCATTGGTCTTTCACCCTGTAAAACATTTATCTCAACCGATGTCTGATTGTCAGCTGCAGTTGAAAATATCTGGGTTTTTGAAGTAGGAATAGTGGTGTTCTTTGAAATCATAATGGTATGTACTCTTCCTAAGGTCTCAATCCCAAGAGACAAAGGCAACACGTCCAATAACAAAACACTCTTTATGTCTCCTTCAGGCGCTCTTCCTTCTTGTTTTGCCCTTAATATTTCAGCTTCAATGGCAGCTCCCATTGCCACCACCTCTTCAGGATTAATGGATTTGTTGGGCTCTTTGCCAAAATAATCCTTAACCGCATCTCTTACAGCCGGGGTCAGGGTAGTACCGCCAACCAGAACAATTTCATCAATTTCTTCCTTTGTCAGTTTTGCTTCTTTCAGGGTTTTTTTAACTCTTTCAACTGACCTTTCGACCAAATCTCTGATCAGGTTGTTAAACTGGGTCCTTGTTATTTTATAATACAGATGTTTGGGTCCTGCACTGTCAGAAGAAATAAATGGAAGGTTAATCTCTGTTTCCATTGCTGAAGACAATTCTATCTTGGCATTCTCTGAAGCCTCTTTTAATCTCTGTAAAGCCAAAGGGTCTTTTGATATATCTATCCCCTGTTCTTTTTTGAATTTATCCACAATCCAATCAATTATTTTCTGGTCAAAGTCATCCCCTCCCAAATGAGCTTCTCCTCCTGTTGCCATAACCTCAACCGTATCAGGAGAAACATTCAAGATAGAGATGTCAAAGGTCCCTCCTCCAAAATCATAAACAACAACCCTCTCTGATTTCTTTCTTCCCAGACCATATGTCAGGGCAGCTGATGTAGGTTCATTAATGATTCTTAAAACCTTGAACCCGGCAATCTCTCCAGCTGTCCTGGTTGCCTTTCTCTGAGAATCATCAAAGTTAGCAGGACAGGTAATGACAGCTGAATTTACTTTTTCACCTGTCTTTTCTTCTGCGTCCAGTCTTAGTTTCTGTAAAATCATTGAGGAAATTTCAATTGGGCTGTACCATTTATCCCCCATCTTTACCTCAACCCCCTTGTCTTTTCTTTCCCTTGTTTCATAGGGCAGTCTTTTTAATTCCTTCTGAACCTCAGGATCAGAATGTCTCCGACCAATGAATCTTTTTACTGAATGAATTGTGTTCTTGGGATTGGTAATGGCCTGTCTCTTTGCCAAGATACCAACAAGTCTTTCTCCATTTTTTGCTATTGCCACAACAGAGGGTGTTAAAACAGAGCCCTCCCTGTTCTCCAGGCATTTGGGTTCACCCTGTAAAACAGTAGCTATTTTGGAGATGGATGTGCCCAAATCAATACCTAAAATTTTAGCCATAAATAGTGTATACGTTTAAACATAAGAATATTAAAATAAATGCTCCAATGTTTAAATAATTAAATGTTTTATTATTAAGCTGTTTTTGTTCCCTTAACCTTTATTTTAAATAAAGTTAAGATTAATCCTTCCCTACATTAAATCCTATTTTTTCTTTAGGGGCTTGACCTTCTCTAATCTTGCCGAATTTCTCTTCGTATTTCTCCATGTTTTCCTGAAGGGTCCTATTCATCCGCTTTAAGTGTCCTGGGTTCATAATTACCCTTGAAACCAACATTCCTCCTGGCGGGGCATTCAAGAAAAAATCTAAAATAAATTCCTCTTTATTGTGAATAATCTGCATCAGGTTTGAATAAACCCCTTTCAGATCTTCATTTCTTGCCCCTATCTTAATTTGTTTTTGTTCTTGCATACTTTTACTTATTTTTTATTATTTCACAACCTTTACTTTTGCCGGCCGCAAAATCTTACCGTGGATTTTGTAACCTTTCTGAACTTCTTCAATTATTGTTCCAGAAGCCACACCTGGTTTTTCAACCGCCTCCACAATTTCCTGAAAATTGGGATTAAATGTTTTATCCTTGCACTCTATTTCTTCAATCCCCTGGCTTTTTAAAATATCCTCAATCTGGGTTTTAATCTGCAGCAATCCCTTTACATTCTTGCTGGTTTTCAGTTTTTCAGGTATTTTCTTTTCAGCCAAATAAAAATTGTCTAAAATAGACAGAAACTTCAGAACCAATCCCGTGTCAGCATATTTAATAATCTCTCCCACCCTTTCCATCTCCCCTTTTTTATAGTTTAAAAAATCTGCCCTTTCTCTCTGCCAGCCTGCCAGATATTCATCTTTTAACTTCTGGTATTCTTTTAACTTTTGTTTAACCTCCTGTAAGGATAATTTTTTATCCTTCTTGTCTTTTTTTTCTTTTTCCATATTACTCAAGGCTCTCTAACATCTTTGCTATACAGTTAATCAAGCTGATGTTTTTCCCGTAGGGCATTCTTTTTGGTCCCAGCAAAGAAACAATGCCTTCTTCTTTATCGGGAAAATGACACCTGGTGGTAATGATGCTGAAATCATTGGCTTTGCTAAAAGGATTCTCTTTACCGATGTAAACTTTAATTTCTGAATCCATATTGAAATTCTTAACATCCTTTTCAAAATTCTTTAAAAATTCCGTGAAATGGAAAACAAAATCCTTTTCTTCAAATTCAGGTTCTCTTAATATTTCTTCCCACCCTTCTTTCCAGAAAAAGTCTTTTTCAAAAAGGTGAATGGCTGCCAGATTTGAGGAAGCCATAGCCAGAAACCTTGACAGATGAGCAACAAACCTGAAGATATCTTCCTTTTCCTGTTCTAACATCTCCTCTATCTTAAAGACATCTTCAAGTTCTGAAATTCCTTTTTCCAATAAATTATCAACAAAAAACCTGTAACCTTTGTCTGTTGGTATTCTTCCTGCTGAAGTATGGGGTTGATAAAGAAAGCCTGACTCAGTTAATCTCTGCATCTCACTCCTTATGGTTGCGGGACAAACCCTAAAATCATAGTTTTTCTCTATGAGCTGAGAGCTAACAGGATAGGCAGAGTTAATGTGTTCTTCAATCACTCTCTCTAGTATAGATTTTTGTCTTTCAGTTATCATTATATTTATTATAATAACCCTGTTGATGAATTCAACAATAGTATTATAGCAAACCAAAATTAGCAGTCAATATCTTCAAGTGCTAATTCCATTATTGTATCCCATGGTAAGCTTTTTTAAATTATAGTAAGATAAATAAAGATTAACTATTTTAAATTATTGATAATTCTCAGGTAAGGCTTTTAGTGCTTTTCTTAAAGAAAAATACCTTAAAGTTGCTACCTGACAAATCCAATGAAAAAAATCATTAAAGGACAAAAGGTTAAATGGATAGACATTCAAAAACCTACCAAGAAAGACCTTAATTTTCTCAGAAAAAAGTTTAATATCCACCCTTTGGTTTTAGACGAATTGGTAAATCCAGGCCACAGACCAAAAGTAGAACATCATAAGGATTATATCTTTTTGATTCTTTATTATCCTGTTTACAGTAAAGAAGAAAGAGAAACCACCCACCGGGAATTAAACATCATTGCCACCAAGGATACCTTAATCACCAGCCATTATAAATCCATCCCTCCTCTTAAAACACTTTTCAATAATTGCAAAATCTATGAGGAAGCCAGAAAAAGTTACATGGGAGAAGGACCAGGACAACTCCTTTATTATGTCTTGAGCTCTTTCTGGAGAAACTGCCTTACGAAACTCCAACAAATAAACAAAAGAATCTACAGGATAGAGAAAGAAATCTTCAGTGGAAGAGAAAAAGAAATGGTTCTGGAAATCTCTCTGGTAAAAACAGATGTTATTAATTTCTGGAGGATAATCGAGCCCCAGAACGAGGTCTTAGATTCTCTTTCAAAAGAAGGAATAGAATTTTTTGGAAAAACCCTCCTGGCTTACTTTTCTGACCTTTCAGGAACATATGACCAGGTCCTGAATGGTCTGGAAAGCCACAAAGAAGTCATCTTAGCTCTGGAAGACACAAACCAGTCTTTGCTTTCCAGCAGGATCAACGAGATTATGAAGATATTAACCATCTTTTCTGTAATCTTGCTTCCTTTAACCCTTATTTCTTCCATCTGGGGAATGAATTTCCCCAGGTCGCTTCCTCTTACCTACTCTTCCCTGGGTTTCTGGATAATCCTAATTCTTATGTTTTTTTTAATGTTAGGCATGATTGCTTATTTTCATAAAAAGAAATGGCTATAACAAAAAAAGATGTATTCTTATTATTGTTGATAGTACTCACAGCTGTTTTCTTTAGAACATGGCAGCTACATTTAATTCCTCCTGGACTTTATCCTGATGAAGCAATTAATGGAAATGATGCTCTGGAAACCTTAAAAACCAGAGATTTTGAACTGGTTTATCCTGAAAATAACGGAAGGGAAGGACTCTTCATATGGCTTATTTCTGCTTGTTTTTCAATCTTTGGCATTAGTATCTGGTCGCTAAGAATAGTATCAGCCTTTGTAGGAATCATAACAGTTCTTGGTCTCTATTTATTAACCAGAGAATTATTCTCTCTTGTTCAAAACTACAAGCTTCAATCTTCAATCATTGGGCTATTTTCAAGCTTTTTCTTGGCTGTCTCTTTCTGGCACATAAATTTCTCCCGCATTGTCTTTCGGGGAATCTTGGTTCCTTTTCTGCTGGTTTTTTCTTTTTATTTTTTGCTTAAAGGTTTCCTTACTCAAAAAAAGTTTTATTTTATCATTACCGGAATATTGCTGGGACTGGGTCTTTATACCTATACCACCTTCAGGATGGCACCCTTATTACTAATTGTTTTTTTAATCCCCTGGTGGTTAATTTACAAAAAACAAAAATCAGAAAAGAAATTCTTTAAGCTGACGCTATGCCTTTTAGTGTCTGCTATGGTTGTTGTTTTACCTTTGGCTGTCTATTTTATTAAAAACCCTCAGTTTTTTATTGGCAGGACTTCTCAGATATCAATCTTCAGCCAGCCCAATATCCCAGAATCATTTATAAAGAGCCTGATTTCTCACCTGGGAATGTTTAATTTCTACGGAGACGGTAATTGGCGCCACAATCTTTCAGGTTCTCCCCAATTGTTCTGGCCAGTAGGAATCTTATTCCTGCTCGGATTTATTATTTCAATAAAAGAATTAATAAGCTCAATTAAAAAGAAGAATTATAACCTGTTCTTTGTTCACTGCCTGCTCTTGAGCTGGTTTTTAATAATGCTTTTGCCAGCTGCCTTAACCTATGAAGGAATCCCTCATGCCCTGCGCACCATTGGAGTCATACCTGCAGTTTACATCTTTGCCGGACTGGGTGCCTGGCAGAGCTTTCACTGGATTGAAAAAAACAGCAAAAACAAAAAATTATTAGTATCAGGTTGTGTTTTATTCCTGCTGCTGGTATTAATCTTCCAGTTTAACAAATACTTCATTAAGTGGAGTTCTCATCCTGAAACCAGGAATGCTTTTTCAAACGATATTGTCCAAATCGGGAATTACTTAAATTCCCTGCCCCATCAAACCCAGAAGATTGTGATTGTCAATCTGTCAGGGGTTTTTGTACCCCAGCCAGAGGGAATCCCCATGCCAGCGCAAACAATAATGTTTATTGAAAATGCAAAATATGGAAAAACCCAGTCTCTTTATTTATTACCAGAAGATTTAAACAAGATTGAAATTAATGAAAAGCCAATAATAATTATACCAATGAACTATGAGCAAAATATATTCCAGCTGCTCCAGTTCATGTTTCCCAAAGGAAAGATTGAAAAAGAAAATGGATTTTTAATATACAAAATATAATCTTAATGTCAGAAAAACTAACAAATATCACAGCTTTTATCTTACTCCTGGTAATGTTTGGTTCAGCTTTTTCCAGTTACAGGGAAGACTCAACCACCATGGATGAATTGTCCCATATTCCAGCAGGTTATTCTTACCTGTCCCAAAAAGACTTCAGGATAAATCCAGAACATCCTCCTTTAATTAAAGACCTGGCAGCTTTTCCTCTTTTATTCTTAGACCTCAATTTTTCATCAGATTCTCATTCCTGGACCACTAATGTAAACGACCAATGGGTATTCGGCTGGGAGTTTTTATACAATATCGGGAATAATCCTGACCAGATTATGTTCTGGGCCCGTCTGCCCATGGTCTTTATTCTTGTCTTCCTGGGATGGTTTTTGTTTTGGTGGACAAAAAGAGAATTTGGCAAACAAACAGCTATATTTGTTTTAACCCTTTTTTCTTTTTCTCCAAATTTCTTGGCTCACGGTAGACTGGTCACAACCGATGTGGGAGCCACCCTAGGATTTGTGTTAGCTACTTATTTCTGGTTAAGGTTTATTAAAAACCCTTCAAAAAAGAACATTATTATAGCAGGTCTTATTCTTGGACTCTGTCTGCTGTTTAAATTCTCTCTGATTCTTTTGGTTCCTTTCTTTGGCATAATCACCATTGTTTTTGCCATATTAAAAAAACAATCTGTTTTAAAATATGTTGCTCTTTCAATCCTGGCAGGAATAATAGGAATAATATTTGTGATATTACCCATTTACCAGTTACATGTTTTAAACTATCCTTTGGAAAAACAGCTGTCAGACACAAAAACCATCTTAGAATCTTCTCCCCTGGGTCCTTTAAAAGACCTTTGCATCTTTATGGCAGACAAACCAATATTGAGACCTCTTGCTCATTATCTTTTAGGACTCTTGATGGCTACCCAGAGGACTGCTTTTGGAAATACGGTTTATTTTATGGGTATGGTTTCAGCTTCAGGCTGGTGGTATTATTTCCCTGTTGTATATTTTCTAAAGGTTCCTCTGTCATTCCATATCTTAACCTTGATTTCTCTGCTTTTAATCTCTGTCTTGGTTAAAAAACCTTTCTGGATTAATACCAAAGAAAGAATTAAAAAATGTATTCTGGACAATTTCACCGCATTTTCCATGCTTGTCTTTCTGCTGATATATTGGATAACCTCTATTTCAGGAAATCTCAATATCGGGGTAAGACATATACTGCCTGTCTTTCCCTTCACCTATATCCTGGTTGCTTTAGGTTTAAATTCTGCAATCAAAGAAATAAAAAAACCTGTCTTTAAAAAAGCAGGGATCTCTTTAATTTTAATGCTCCTTTTCTGGTATGTTTTCTCTTCTTTAAATGTTTACCCCTTTTATCTATCTTATTTCAATGAAATTGCTTCAGGTCCTGATAATGGATACAAATACGTGGTTGACTCAAATTATGACTGGGGACAGGATTTAAAAAGATTAACCAGATGGCTCAAAGAAAACAACATTGAAAAGATAAAGGTTGATTATTTTGGAGGAGGAGACCTGGCTTACTATCTGGGCGACAAATGGGAGAGATTTGATCCTTTACAAGGCCCTCAAAAAGGATGGCTGGCAGTATCTATTGGACAGCTTCAGGGAGGCAGGGGAAATCCTGTCCCTGGCTTTGAACAGCCATCAGGTTATTACAGGTGGTTAAACAAATACACACCTGTTGCTAGAGCTGGCAAATCAATATTTATCTACCACATAGATTAATCATTCTTCTTTCTCTATATATTTAAAGGGAGCTAAATTCCCGAATCTCAAGTCAATATATTCCAAATCTTTTCTTTTGTCTAAAGGAATGTATTTTTCCAAAACTGCTTTCAGTTTTGTGAACTGCCAATACAGGTCTTTTTTAGGGTTAAAATAAATCTCAAAACCATCTAAAACCCTGACATTTATTCTTTCCTCAGAAACAATTAAAATATCTCCAATTAAAATATCTGAACTTTCTAATTCTGAGAAAATCTCCAGAATCTTGGAAACTAAATCTGTTTCTATTACTTTTTCCCCTATTGCTGATTTATTTTCTGAATCAGGGCTTTTAATTTTCGGTAGCTGAAAATTATTATCAAAAACCATCTCAAAAACTATTCCTTCCTTGTCCAATAAAAAACATTTCTCTCTGATTAACCGGATTTCTTCATTATTAGATTCATAATCTTTACAAAAGGTTGCTATCTCAACCCTCTCTTCAACAATACAATTTATTGTATCGGGAAGGATTTGCTTTAATCTTACCTCCCCCACCTTGGGAAACTCATTTAAAATATCTTCTTTTGTTTTATTTAAATCTGCCAAAAAGATATTCTTTTCAAGAAAAAACAATTTTTTTTCTGCCAGTTCTCTTTCAATAATTTTGACAATCTCT